>NZ_JBSGEL010000026.1:0-110162 GCF_053602875.1 Kitasatospora sp. NPDC004289
GCCTGCGCGAACGATCGCGTACATGCGGTACCCCATTTCTAACTCGGTCGGAAACTCTCGATGCCAGCGCCTGGGTACGGACACAGGCGCCCGGTCCTCGTGCCGGCGGGCCAGGCAGTCCATGAGCACGGGGCGCCACTGCTCGGGCAGTTCGGGCGACAGGCGCAGCTCCTCCTCGCCCCGCGCGTACCGCAGGGCGGCATCGCGCCGGGCGCCGGGCGTGCCTCCGGGCAGGGGGTGGCCGCCGGTGAGGACCAGGTGGGCCAGCACGCCGAAGGCCCAGATGTCGGCGCTCGGGCGGACCTTGCGGCCGCGTTCGCCGATCTCGCACCAGAGCAGGTCCGGCGCGGTGTAGTCGGCGGTGCCGAAGACCGGGGCGTAGGCGTGCGTGCCCTCCAGCTCGGCGGCCACGTTGAAGTCGGCGAGGCGGGCGGTGCCGTCGGCCATCAGCAGCACGTTGCCGGGCTTGAGGTCACCGTGCACCCAGCCGGCCCGGTGCAGCTGGTCGAGGCCCGCGCAGACGTCGACCAGCAGGGCGGGACCGCCGCGCGGGACGGGGCCGGCGGTGAGCAGGTCGTCCAGCGAGCGCTCCGCCTCCTCCAGGACGAGCACGCTCGCCCCGTCGATCTCGGGCCGGGCGGAGTCGTCCACCGTCCGCACCTCGTAGAGCCGGATCAGCCGGGGTGCCCGTACCTTGCGGAGCAACTCCACCTCCCGCTCGGCCAGTTCGCGCAGGTGGGCGAGCTGGCGGGGGCTGCGGGTACCGGTCGGCAGGATCTTCAGGGCGGCCCGGCTGGGCACCCCGGCCACCGGCACGGTGCGCAGGCCGGCGTAGACGGTGCCGAAGGCGCCGCAGCCGAGCGGCCGGCCGACCGTCCACGGCCCGATCCGGTAGCCGGCCGGGACGGCCACGTGGTCCGACGGCCCGTCACCACGGCCGGTCACCGGGCCCCGCCCGGCTCCACGGCCACGGACTCCGCGGCCACGGACTCCGCGGCCACCGCCGGACAGGCCACCGGCTCCTGGTCAACCGCCTCCGGGGCCACCGTCGGACAGGCCGCCCGCCCCGCCACCGCCGGCCCCAGGGCGGTCGCGCCGCCGAGGTCCAACAGGCCGAGGTCGTCCTCGCGCACCAGGTCGAAGCGGAGGGCCAGCGAGACCAACGAGTCCTTCTTGCCCGCCAGCCGGGGGCCCGGGTCGGAGCTCTCCGGGCCCGGCTTGATCCGCAGCTTCACCGCCAGGTAGTCGATGTTCCACTGCACGGCAGCCCGGTTGGCGGCCGGCCAGAGCGGGCGCAGCCGCTCGACCACCTGGTCGACGGTGGGGAGGGCGGCGTGCGGCGAGGTGCGCAGGCGTGCCTCGCACAGGGCCGCGAGCACCAGGAAGTACCGCTTGGAGCGGTCGAGGGGGAACGCCAGCAGGGTGGGCTCGCCCCCGGGGAAGGCCGGCAGGTCGCGGTCGGCGTAGTCGTGCCGGGGCGCCCAGACGTCCAGGGTGACCAGCTCCGACCCGGCCGGCAGGACCAGGCGGGAGAACTCGAAGGGCACCGGTGCGCCGAGCCGCCCCGGGGAGACCTTGAGGTGCTCGCCGGCGCCCTCCGGGTTCTCCACCACGTAGGTGGCGGAGCGGCTGAGGTTGCTGAGCAGCCAGTGGCTCCCGTCGGCGGTGATCTCCCCGGCGACTCTGGAGACGCCACCGTGCCGGATGACCAGGTCTCCTGACCCTCCCTCACGTCCGAAGCGGACGCCCTCGCCGGGGGCGAGCCGCAACTGCCCCTCCGGCTCCATCCCCGGCCCCGGAACCACGATGATGCTGTACACGCGCCGATACCCCTCCCCACTGGTGGTGGAGGAAGGGTAACGAGCGGAACACATCGTTCAGATAACGATCACCGCTGGAGCGGTCACCGGATCAGCACTCCGTCCGGTGTCCCGGCGCTCTCACAGCTCTCACTGCTCCTACAGCTCTCACCGGCCTCACCGCTCTCAGCACTCTCCGCGCCAGACGAAGCCCTCGACGACCTTCCCGCCGTCCGGCAGGCTGCCGCGGCCCTCGGTCCAGCCGCGGTGCAGGCAGAGCCCCCCACCGCCCTGGAAGGAGACCTGGACGTGGTCGTAACCGGGCTGCGGCGAGCCGTTGTTGAAGTACGAGCGGCGGAACCCGCAGCTGCTCACCGGCTGGTCGGAGTCGGAGCGGCAGACCGAACCGGTGCCGTCCGGGCCGTCGTAGAAGCAGACGTAGCCGCTCGGGCAGTCCTGCCAGGCGGGCGGGGCGCCCGCGCAGTTGCGGCTGACGACGCCGGTCCAGCTCGCGTTCGGGCCCGAGTAGCGCACGCCGTCCAGCAGGGACGGCACCCGGTGGCGCTCGTCGGTGAAGTCGCCCTTGGCGAGGTAGCGCTGCTCGTAGTGCAGGTGCGCCCAGTTGGAGGCCCCCGAGGTGCCGATCCGGCCGATGGCCGCACCGGCGGCCACCCGGTCGCCCTTCTTCACGTACGCGTCCGGGGCGTCCTTGAGGTGGTAGTAGGCGGTGAACCAGCCGCCGCCGTGGTTGATCTGGATCGTGTTGCCCGAGCCGTTGTCCCGGTAGGTCGCGGAGACCGTGCCCGCCGCCGAGGCCAGCACCGGAAGGCCGTCCGAGCCGGTGTTCCCGTCCACCACCATGTCCAGCGCGGGGTCATGGCCCCAGGTGTTCAACTGCCACACCGACCCGCAGGGGAACGGGAGTTGGAACGCCGGACGCTCCGCACTCCGCTCCGCCGACGCCACCCCGGACGCCACCCCCGGCACCGTCACCAACGCCGCTGCCAAGGCCAGCAGCACCCACCACACCCTGCGCACGCCCCACCCTCCTCCGGCGGCCGGCGCCGCCCCGGCCCATCGTCCCCGGACCCGCGCCGCCCGGACACCTCGGAACTCCGAGGGTCCGGTTAGGGTTCGCGGAGACGATCAAGGAGAGGGGCGGGCCCGGGATGAGTGGCTGGACGAGGGCGTTGGACGCGGCCGGGATCACCGACCCCGGGCTGCGGGAGGACTACACCCGGCAGCGGCGGCAGGTGACGCGGTACCGGCGCGAGGCCGCGCTGGCCGCCCAACTGCTGCTCCCCGCAGGTCTGGTGCCGCACGTGATCGCTGCCACCGCCTACATGCACCGCACCGACACCCTGCTCGACAGCGGCCCTCCGGAGGGACGGCGGGCGGCGTACGCGCGGTGGGAGCACGAGGTCGAGCGTGCCCTCGCCACCGGGGCCACCGACCAGCCCGAGCTGCGCCCGTTCCTGCACACCGTCGAGGCCCACCCCGCGCTGCGCACGCTGGTGCCGGAGCACCTGGCCGGTGCCCTCGCCGACCTCGACTTCCCCGGCTTCGCCACCGAGGCGGACTACCAGGCCTACCTGGACGCCTACGCGCTGCCCGCCTTCCTGGTCGTCGCCACCCTGCTCGGCCCGGACGGTGACCAGGGCGACTACCGCGCCGCCTGCCGCACCTACCTCGACGCCGCCCAGCGGATCGACTTCGTCGCCGACCTCGCCGAGGACCTGGCCGACGGCCGGCTGACGCTCCCCCAGGAGGTCCTGGAGCGGCACGGCGTCACCCGCCCCGACCTCGAACGGGCCGCCGACCTCCCGGCCGTCCGGGCCCTGATCACCGCTCAGCTCGACCACGCCGACCGCACCCTCGCCGAGGGCCGCGCCGTGATCGACCTCGCCCCGCCCTCACACCGTCCGATGGTCCGCTGCATGGTCGGCCTGGACGCGCTCACCTCCCGCGCCGCCCGGGCCGACCTCCCCGCCCTCCTCCGGCGCCCGGCCGGCCCGCCCAAGGGCGCCGCGCTCCGCCTGCTGGCACGCGAGTACCTCCGGGCCCGGCGCGTCCGCCGGGCGAACCCCTGACGACCCCTCGGGTCACCCGGCTGCCCGACTCAGGGCTCAGAACCGGCCGGGCCCAGCGCTCTCGTGACCGCCGGGCTCAGGACCGCCCGGGCTCAGGACGGCCCGGGCTCAGGACTGCCGGACGGCCTCGGTGAGGCGTTCGGCGGCGTCCACCACGGCCTGGGCCAGCCGGGCGCCGGGGTGGCGGCTGAGCCGCTCGATCGGGCCGGACACCGTGACGGCCGCCACCACGCGGTTGGACGGGCCGCGCACCGGCGCCGAGACGGACGCGACCCCGAGCTCGCGCTCCCCGACGGCCTGCGCCCAGCCCCGCCGCCGCACCCCGCTCAGCGCGGTCGCGGTGAAGCTGGCGCCCTGCAGGCCCCGGTGCAGCCGCTCCGGCTCCTCCCAGGCCAGCAGGATCTGGGCCGCGGCCCCGACCCGCATCGGAAGGGTGACCCCGACCGGGACGGTGTCCCGGAGGCCGGAGAGCCGCTCCGCCGCGGCCACGCAGATCCGCATCTCGCCCTGCCGCCGGTAGAGCTGGGCGCTCTCCCCGGTGACGTCGCGCAGGTGCGCGAGCACCGGCCCGGCCGCCGCCAGCAGGCGGTCCTCACCGGCCGCCGCCGACAGTTCGCCGATCCGGGCGCCGAGCGTGAACCGGCCCTCGATGTCGCGGGCGACCAGCCGGTGCTGCTCCAGCGCGACCGCCAGCCGGTGGGCGGTCGGCCGCGCCAGGCCGGTGGCGGCGACCAGCCCGGCCAGGGTGGTCGGGCCGGCCTCCAGGGTGCCGAGGATCGAGGTGACCTTGTCGAGGACGCCGACGCCGCTGATGGTTTCCATGGGTGTACTCCGTCTCAGAACCGCGGACGGCGGGTGGGTCCGCCCGCGGCGGCTCCGTGCGGGGAGCCGGGGGTGGTCAGCGAGGGAAGGCCGCAGAAGTGGGCCGAATGCCTGCGCCGGACACGAAACGGGTACGCGAAAGCGCCGGGGCGGGTAGCGCCCGGGCGAAGGACAGCACAGAGAGCACCGTGTCTCCTCATCTTTCCCGCGCCACAGTGGCGACAGGCCGGAGTTGGCACTGCTCCCGCACGGCACGGCGCGTACTTCGGACGCCGGGTCGAACGGGGAGTTGCCGGGGCTTCGTAGGGCCGGTCCCTCCACCCCTCTGGATGATTCGCGAGGAACCATATCAAGTCGTGGCGGCGCCGTGACCAACCTCCCCCCACCTCGTCCGGAACCGCCCCGCCCCGGGCCGAAACCGGCCCGTCGGATGATCCACATTGGTAGCGTCGCCGCGTGACAGACCAACGAGCAGGGCAACCACAGCACACCGACCGGGGACTGACGCGCCGTCAGACGCTCGCCGCGGCCCTCGGCACGGCCGGCGCGGCCTGGCTGCTGCGCGGCACCGTCGGGCCCGACAGCGCGCAGGCCGTCGGCGCCGCCCCCGCCGGTCTCCCCGGAGGGCTGGTCCCGTACCAGCAGGTGTTCGAGAACTGGGCCGGGGAGGTCCGCACCGACCCGCTCTGGGTCTGCGAGCCGACCACCCCGGAGCAGGTCGCCGAACTCGCGGACTGGGCCCGCGCCGCCGGCTGGCGGCTGCGCCCGCAGGGCCACCGGCACGGCTGGGCCCCGCTCACCGTCGCGCCCGGCACCCCGTCCACCGCCCGCGTCCTGCTGGTCGACACCACCCGCCACCTCACCGCCGTCACCCTCACCGGGGCGACGGTGTCCGGCGCACCGACCGTGCGGGTGCAGACCGGCGCCGCGATGGAGGACCTGCTGGCCCGCCTCGCCGAGCAGGGCCTCGGCGTCACAGCCTGCCCCGCCCCCGGCGACCTCACCGTCGGCGGCGTGCTCGCGATCGGCGGCCACGGCACCGCCGTCCCGGCGGCCGGTGAGACCGCCCCGGCCGGCCACGGCTACGGCTCGCTCTCCAACCAGGTGGTCTCGCTCACCGCCGTGGTCTGGGACGGGACCGCCGGCCGCTACGCGCTCCGCACCTACGACCGCACCGAGGCCGAGGCCGGCGCCCTGCTGGTCCAGCTCGGCCGGGCCTTCCTCACCGAGGCGGTGCTCCGGGTCGGGCCCGACCGTCCGCTGCGCTGCGTCAGCCGGGTCGACGTCCCGGCCACCGAGCTCTTCGCCGCCCCGGGCACCGCGGGTGCCCGCACCCTCGCCTCCTTCGTCGACCGGGACGGCCGGGCCGAGGCGATCTGGTACGCCTTCACCACCCACCCCTGGCTCAAGACCTGGCGGCTCACCCCCGGGCGGCCGTTCGCCGCCCGCACCGTCACCGAGCCCTACAACTACCCCTTCTCCGACAACATCCCGAAGCCGGTCGCCGACCTGGCCGGCCAACTGGTCTCCGGCGCGCCGGAACTGGCCCCGGTCTTCGGGCAGCTCCAGTTCCTCATCACCAAGATCGGCCTCACCGGGGACCTCACCGACGTCCTGCTCTCCAGCGGCCTGCTGCGCTCCCTGCTCACCGGCGAGCTCCTCACCCACCTGCTCGCCGACGGCCTGCGCTCCGACCTCTGGGGCCCCTCCCGGGCCCTCCTGCAGTACGTCCGCCCCACCACCCTGCGGGTCACCGCCAACGGCTACGCGGTCCACCTGCGGCGGGCCGACCTCCAGTGGGCGGTCAACGCCTTCACCACCACCTACGAGCGCCTGCTGACGGAGTACCAGCAGCGCGGCGAGTACCCCGTCAACGGCGCCGTCGAGATCCGCGTCACCGGCCTGGACGACCCCGCCGCCACCGGCATCCCCGGCGCGCGGCCCGCCCTGCTCTCCGCCCTGCGCCCCGACCCCGCCCACCCCGACCGGGACACCGCCCTCTGGCTCGACATCCTCACCCTCCCCGGCACCCCCGGCCTGCACCGCTTCTGCCGCGACCTCGAACAGGCCCTGCTCGCCCTCTTCGACGGCACCCGCGCGGCCCTCCGGGTCGAATGGTCCAAGGGCTGGGCCTACACCGACACCGCCGCCTGGTCCGACCCCACCCTCCTCACCACCACCATCCCCGCCTCCTTCCCCGACTGGACCGAGGCCGTCACCACCCTCGACCGCCTCGACCCCCACCACGTCTTCGGCAACCCCTTCCTGGACACCCTCCTGCGCTGATCGTCAGGCTTCCAGTCACCAAGCCGCATCAGGAACCGCCACGCGGTGGCTCTGGCGCACAACAGACCCAGCTGCCAGGGCCACTTCACGCCCCATGCCAGTCGGCCTCGGCGGGGGGAGAGAAATGGTCGAGCCCTACCCGCCAGGTTCGGTGAGAGCGGCCTACATCTCTTCCGACGCTTGGAGTGACAGCGCGCAGCGGGTTCAGGGCTACCAGGAAACCTCCGAACTGCCGTGATCCATCACTATCGCTTCAAGGCGTTCCTCCACCGCTGCGGCTTCCGGCACCCCGAGCCGCTCGAACACCGAGTGCGCCTCGCGAAGACTCTGCAGCCCGGCTGCCTGCTGGCCCAGCCGTAGCAGGGCCTCGCCCAGCGCTGCGTGGGCGAGGCCCTGGCAGTATGCAGCGTCCAGTTCCTGACCGATGGCCAGCGCCTGGCCGGCCGCAGCGGCCGCCTCCGAGTACCGTCCGCTCGCCAGCAAGCTCGCAGCAAGCCTGGCGAGTGAGTAGCACTCCCAGAGTCGACTCTGCTCGGTTCGGTACAACGTCAGCGCCTCGCTCAGGTGATCAGCAGCTTCGCCCGGTTCCTCGGTGGCGTTGAGCACGACACCGAGTTGGTACAGTGCATCGGCGAGAATCGGCGCGCTACCTGTCAAGCGTGCCGCCTCGACTGCCGTTCGCGCTGACTGAACTCCGGCTTCCGGCCGTCCTGACTGCACGTAGGCCCTCGCCACGTTCGCAAGAATCCGAATCTCCGTCAGAGCGGCTCCCAAACGACGGGAAATCTCCAGCGCCTTGTCATACAGGGGCAGCGCCTCGCCGGATCGGCCGGTGACGCTGAGTACGCCGGCCAGGCGAAGAGAAACCATCGCGCTGAGCCGGGGATGATCCTCCTTCCACAGCAGGGAAATGCTTTCACGAAGTACCTCCTCTGCTTTTATGAACTCACCTCCTGTTGCGAACAAGTCACCCTGCACGTACCGGATCCGCGCAAGGAGATACGCATCCGACTGATACCGTCGCGAGCTGGCAGCATCGTCGAGGATTGCGCGCAACCTCCACGTCGACTCCCAGCCGTTCAGGGCTGTGGTCAGCGCAACGACGACATCCATGGCAAGATGTTCGAGCCCTGCCCAAGAGAATGCGGCCTCGACTGCACCAAGGATCATCGCGCGGCTGGAGTTGAGCCAGTCTCGAACATCTCGGACACCCTCCACCTGCGCCGAGGCAGCGCTGCGCTTCATTCCCGGCGAATCGGGAAACTCATCACCGAGATTCGGCTCCTGCGCTGTGTCATACACCATCGCCCGGAGGATGGTCAGCAGTCGCCCCAGCGCAGCCTTCTGCTCATCGGAATCACCCACCCGTTCATTCTGTCGCTGCGCGAAGAGCAACAGAAGATCGTGGAAGCGATACCTACCGGGGGAGTGGGATTCCAGCATGTTGGCCTCGACCAAGCCCTCGGCGAGATTCTCAGCGCTGGTCTCGTCCTTGCCGATCAGCGCGGCAATGGCGTAGAGCGGCAGCTCGGAGGAATCGACCACCGAAAGAAGCCGGAACGCGCGGGACTCCTCACTCGACAACTGGTGGTACCCGAGCCCGATCGTCGTCTCTACCGCTAGGTTCCCCAGCTGAAGTTCGTCGAGTCGGCGCTGCTGATCGGCTAGCCGCCGGGCCAAGTCCGACACGCTCCACCGCGGCCTGCTGGCCAGCCTCGCGGCGGCGATACGGACGGCAAGTGGGAGAAGTCCACAGGCGAACACCACAGCGCGCGCCGCCTCCAGCTCGGCTCCGACGCGACCATCCCCCACGACTGCGGCGAACAGCTCCAAGGCGTCGGCCTCCGTCAGCCGGTCAACATCCCATACGCGTACGCCAGACATCCCGACCAACCGGGAACGACCGGTAACCAGCACAGCGCTTCCGGAGACCCCGGGGATGAGCGACTGAACCTGTTCGGCATCTCTGGCATTGTCCAGTACGACGAGCAACCGTCGGTCGGCCAGCAACGAACGGTACAGGGCGGCACGCTGCTCGTACGAGTCCGGAACGTCATGCACTCCCAGCGCGTACAGGAAGTCACCCAACACCGTCGCCGGATCAGCTGGGGCTGCGCCAGTGCCGCGCAGATTGGCATAGAGCTGGCCATCCGGGAAGGCGAGCCTGACCTTGTGGGCCACGTGCACGGCAAGCGTCGTCTTTCCCACTCCGCCGATTCCCCGGAGCACCTGCACCTGCACCGCTGGCCCGCCCCCGCCCAGCAGATCTTCGGTCAGTCTGTGAACCAGCTCATGATGGCCGGTGAAGTCCGTAAGGTCTGCCGGAAGTTGAGCTGGCGGCCGGGGGACGAACGCGTTCGTCGGCGGTGCCTGTCGAGAGACTGCAGGCAGCTCAGGGAGGAGTTCTGGGTCCGCAGACAAGATACGGGCGTGCACGGCAGACAGCCCGACTCCCGGCTCGACTCCGAGTTCGTCGATCAGCAGCTTGCGAGTGTCGGCGTAGACTCCCAAAGCCTCGGCCTGACGTCCTGCACGATACAGAGCAATCATCAGAAACTCGCGTAGCCGCTCGCGTAGCGGGTGCTGACTAGCCGTCTGGGACAGCTCCGCGATGAGCTCAGGACCGCCGCCCAGCGCCAGCTCAGACTCGAACCGAAGTTCTTGGGCTGCGATTCGACGCTCCTCAAGCCTGATCCGCAGCATCTCCGCATGGGGACCTGTCACCGACGCCAATGCCTGGCCACCTCGCCAGAGATCCAATGCCGCCGTCACTGCCTGTGCGGTCGCCCTGGCATCCCCGACCGACTGGGCCGACCACGCCTCAGCGAGCGTGTCCTCGAACAGATGGAGATCAATTGCTTCCCGGGGCAACAGCAGGGCATAGCCGTCGCTCGTACCAACGATCCGGGCGGCTGAGCTCGGCATCTCTTTCACCGGTTCCAAGACCGCTCGAAGGCGTGACATGTAGGTGCGGACCGCCGCGACCGCCTGCGGTGGAGGGCGGTCGCCCCAGACTCCGTCGACAAGCTCCGGGATGGAGACCGGTCCGCCGGGTTGTGCGGCGAGCATGGTGAGCACCGCCCTCTGCTGGGGTGACCCGAGAGGGATCTCGTGGCCCCCGATCCAGGCCCGCACCGGACCCAGCAAAGAGATCTGAGGCATGTCCGAATCCGCTCGCAAGGAGCCCCCGGCCTTCCTTGGACCGGCCGGCCGAGACCCAAGGGCGGTCGTGACCCCGACCGGTGCCTGGGGCACTACATCGACCGAGCCATCGGAAGCACGGCCCTGCTGCTCGTACTCATGTCTCAACTCCCAGGCCTGGGCGGATCGGCCGGACCGCTCCAGTGCTTCCGCCAGTTGGTCCTTGAATCGTCGCCGGCTGGGAAATTCGGCTACCAACGAACGCAACCCAGGGATCACGGCTGCCAGTCGATCGAGTCGCAGACCAGCGTCGTGACGTAGTGCCAGTACCTCCAGTCGTAGCTCCTCCAGCCCACGCCGTTCGACCTCCAGTCGCCCGTGTGCCTTGACACCGCTCAGTGCCGGTCCACTCCAGCACTCCAGTGCTTGCTCGGACAGCGCGAACGCATGCTCCGCCTGACCATCAGCCAACGCATCGACGGCGTCCCGGTGCAGGGCACGAAATCGAGTGGAATCCACTGACTCGGGTGCGATGTCCAACGAGTAGCTCTCCATCCGCGCATGGCGAGAGACCGTCACTCCCCCGCCCGACGTTCGGAGTTGTCCGCGTAGGCGACTGATCAGGGAGTACAGCTGGGCTCGCGCCCGCACCGGAGCAGTCTCACCCCAGACGTCCAGGACGAGCTGCTCCGCAGGAACCTGCCGCCCGGGCGACAACAGCAGCGCAGTCAGCAGTGTCCGGCCATTCGGACCCCCAGGGTTCACCGGGACTCCATCGGACACCAGACTCACCGGACCGAGAAGGCGAGCCTCGATCATCCCCACTCCTCCACCAGCCTTCCTGAAACGACCAGTTCGCGCTGCCGCAACAGCCGCTCCGGCACTCGTGCGTACTGCTCCTCCCAGCGAGCCAGTTCACCATCGAGCAGTTCCAGCGCATGCCGGTGAGACCCAGTCATGGCCAGCGCGGTCGACAACAGGACCACGATCCTGTCGTTGCCCGGGTGGTCCAGGTTCAGCTGCTGTAGGTCGACAATGGCGTCGGAGAACGCCCCGGTCCTCATCCGGACCCGGGCAGCCCGAGTCCGGACGTCCTGATACAGGTCGTTCAGCCCCTGGCGGACCGTACGCACGTAGGGCGTGGGTTCCAGGTCCGCCAGGGGCTCACCCCGCCACCACGACTCCGCCGTGATGCACATCTCAAGAGCACCCTTGTAGTCGTGCTTCTCCTCCAACTCCCGCCCCCGGTCGGCTCGCCGCTGGAAGACAAGGACGTCAACCGCTTCGGTTTCAACGTGTAGGGCGTAGCTGGCCTGCTCTCGCGAGTGGCCCGGATAGCCGGCGAGGTCCGGCACCCGGGCACTGGCCCCGCCGTGTTCCCTGAGCCCCCGACGCAGGTGGTGAACGTGTACCTGGATCGCATCGATCGCCCTGGCCGGCGCTCCTGTTGGCCACAGCCGCTCCCGGATCACAGCTACCGGAACTGCCTGCGAGCGGGCGAGCAACAGGACTGCCAACAGGGCCCTTCGCTGAGGCGGACCCAGCGTGAACGGCACTCCTGCCCGGCGGGCAGCCACCGGCCCCAACAAGAGGAACTGTAGGTCTGTTGCCACTCTCACACAGTAACAGGGCACTTAGGGATCGTTAAGTGACCTGTGAGAACTACCGTTTCGCGATCGTTTAGCCCTTGCTCTGATACTTGGGTCAGACGTCGTGTGACTTGTCCAGTCCATCGTGCGTTGCAGGTGAGGACCCTCGGGGGTGGTAGCCCGGGGTCCTCACCTCTTTTCGTTTTCCCTAACGCTGTTGGCGCAGACCGTAACTGAGCTAGCGTCAGTCTTGGCGCGTTGCCGAAGAGTCGCCCCTCCTACCAAGGGGTCAAAGATCTTTGCTCTTCGTAGCGCGCCAGCAATCGGACTGGACACCTCACACCAAAAGGACAGAGCTGCATGCAAGTTCAGATGTCTGCCGTGCTGACCGCCGGGATCGTCGCCCTGGCATTCTTCACCCTGGTGGGCTCCCTCGTGTGGATGCTGCGCAGCACCCCTCGCCCGGTGGCTGTACTGGTCGCGGTCATCACGCTCCTCGGAGCACTGCCCACGATCCTGTACGTCTTCTCCATCATCGCCGCACCTACTGGTGGCATGAGCTGACGTACGCGTGTCCGGCCCTGTCTCAAGGCAGGGCCGGACACGGCGCCTCCTGAAACCCAGAGCCGGATCGCACACTGGCACAGCCCCGAGGTGCGGAGCGGCCGGCCGGCGCTCGAGGTGGTCCCGGACGAACGGCTGGCCGACTCCGTGCAGACCTTCGCCCGTCAGTTGGGCGAGGACCTTCCCAAGGACCTCGTGGTCACGGTCGCCTGCGGGCGGCTGTGGCAGCGCGGTGCCGTCGGCACCGGGTTCCCCGGGTACGCGATGGGCAGGGCGGCTACCTCCGCCTCGACATGGGTGAACTTCCGCCCTCTCCAGTCGAGTCGACCACCACCGTGCATGACACGCTCGACGCCGTGGAGCTGGCGCCCGAGAGTGTCGACCTGGCTCTCGACACGGGTTTCCCCCCTCACGGCAGGCTGCCGCCCGGCTGGTCGGCCGTGCGCTCGGCGTCCTGGATTGGGCCGGGGCGGTGGCCTGTGGCAGGCGGTCGTCCGGCGCAGGTGCCGCTACCCCGTTCCCGACTTCGGCATCGTCCACCCGCAACCCCCGAACCACGCGTGGCACTGCCGCCCGAACCTCCGCTACACCGTCGGGGCCCACTGATACGTGCTCCGCGCCTCGGCACTGGGACCCCCATCACAGCACAGAGTTGCCCTGGAGCGACACCCAGATCCAGCACCACGGCGGTGGCCAGTTCGGTCGCTGTGCACGGGGTGCCGTGAGTCGGCGAGGTGACGACGGGCCGTCAGCTCCGCACCGTGGGCGGCTCCAGGGCGAGGAAGCTGCCCACGATGCGGCTGAGCAGGTCGAACCGTTTGAGCCAGCTCGATGAAGCCGTCGCCAACGGTGGAGTACTGACAGACCGCCCGAATCCTTTTGCCGGGCCGGTGACTCTCATGGCCGCAGGGCCGCACCGACACGCGGTGCGGCCCTGCGGCCATGGACCCACGAGCACCGAGAGGCCCGTCATGAACCCTTCCTCCTCCGCCCCCGCAGCCGAGCCGTCCTGCGGCGTGCTGCTGGTGCACGGCGCCTGGCACACCGGGCACGCCTGGGACGGCGTCGCGGCCGGGCTGCGGGACCGCGGCGTTCCGGTGGCGGTCGCCGAGCTGCACCGCGGCTCGCTGGCGGGTGACGTCGCCGCGGCCGAGGCCGCACTTGACGGGCTGTCCGGGCACGGCCCCGCCGTCGTGTGCGGCCACTCGTACGGCGGGGCCGTGATCACCGGCCTCGCCCCGAGCCGGATCGGCCACCTGGTGTACCTGGCCGCGATGATGCCCGATCAGGGCGAGACCGCCCTCGGGCTGTTGGCCGGCGCGCCGCCGACCGGTCTGGTGTCGGCCATGGTCGGCGACCGCGCCGGCACCACCACGATCGACCCGGAGGCCGCGGGCGCCCTCTTCCACGCCCGGCTGAGCGAGGAGGAGCGCGCCCGCCACACCGCCCGGCTGGTCCCCCAGGTGATGGCGGCCGGCCTCCAGCCGACCGTCCGCGCCGCCTGGCGCGAGCGGCCCAGCACCTACGTGCTGTGCTCCGAGGACCGGGCCGTGCACCCGGAGCTGCAGCGCCGCTTCGCCGCCCGCGCGACGCACACCGTCACCTGGCACAGCGATCACGGGGCCTTCGCCTCGCACCGGGAGGAGACCGTCGAGCTGCTCCACCGGCTGGCGACCGCGGACCGTCCGACGCGGACGGGCGGCTGAGCCTCCGTCAGGAGGCCGGGACGGCGCGCTCCGGGGTGAGGTCGTTGCCGGCCGGGATGTGGCCGCAGTCGCTGGGGGCGGGGCGGTTGGCGAAGCGGTCGTTCATCCAGACGAAGGCGGTGGGGGCCCAGGCGACGGCGGCGCCGAGGTGGCTGAGCAGGTTGTACTGCTGGTAGGTGATCGCGCCGTTGCCGGTGGCGCAGTACTGGCGGGCGAGCGCGCGGACGTCCCCGGCGACCATGACGCCGTCGCCGGTGCCGATGCCGGCGGGGCTGGCGAAGGTGCCCTCCAGGACGCCGCCGTTGCCCTGGGCGATCTGGCCGGGGACCGTCGGGGTGGGGGCCGAGCCGAGGTTGACCCGGTTGACCGCGTCGACGAAGGCCGGCACCGAGTTGGGGTCGGAGTACTGCGGCTTGGCCATCTTCTTCCAGGTCAGTCCCGGGTAGTGGCCGACGGCGTCGATGATCGAGCCGTCCTCCAGCTGCCGGTACACCGACAGGCCGTAGTCGCTGAGGTAGGGCTTGAGGTCGATGCCGAAGGAGCGGGAGACGCCGATCACCGCCATCGGGATGACACCGCTCCAGGCCAGCGAGCCGTCGACGTACTTGAGGTTGTGGGCCGGGGCCACCAGCAGGCCGCCCTCGCTGAAGCCGACCAGCTTGGCGTTGACGTCCGGTGCGTAGGACGGGGCCAGCGCGGCCGCCCAGTTGGTGGCGATGGCGCCGCCGGAGTAGCCGAGCAGGCCGAAGCGGGTGTCGGCGTTCATGCCGGTGGCCCCGGACCTGACGGCGGCGCGGATCGAGTCCAGGGTGTTGGTCCCGTACTCCGGGCCGGCCGCGAAGTCGGCGCTCTGCCCCTCGGTGTCCGGGATGACGATGTTGTAACCCTGCGTCAGGGCCGGGATCAGGAACAGCGATTCGGCGTTCGGGATCAGCCCGCCGAGGCTCAGGTCACCGGCGATCGCGCGGGACGGGCTGTCGGTGGGGTCGAGCGAGTCGTAGAAGGACTGGTAGGAGACCGCCTTGGTGGAGTCACCGGTCAGGCTGCGCACGACGGTGGTGACGTTGGCGGCGGGGCGGCCCTGGGCGTCGGTGGTGCGGTAGAGCAGCTGGATCGCCCGCACCGGTGTGGGCAGGCCCACGAGGTGGTAGGTCAGGGTCCTGGTCTTCAGGACGGCGCCCGGCTCGAAGGAGGCCAGCGGCGCGCTGCCGTCGTAGGCGTAGAAGGAGTCGGCCGAGGCGGAGGCGGTGGCGGCCGAGGCGGGAACCGCGGTGGCCGCCAAGGGCGTTGCGGCCAGGACGGCGGTGACGGCGACGGCGAGCAGCCGGGAGGTGTGCTTGCGCATGTGGGGTCCCCCGTGGGGTGGGTGGGTGTGAGGGTCCGGTGGACGGTGCGGTCGGGGTCCGCAGACGTCGGGTGGTACACCGGTGAACGTGTTACCAACGGGTAAGTGACGTCCCGGAAACATGATGGCGGCGGCACGGCGGAGTGTCCCCGGGCCGTGCACCAGAGATTCGCGAGGTGGTTTGTGACCGTGTCCAGTCCCGTGTCCAGCCCGACGCCCCACGAGACGGTGCCACGGCTCGGCGGCACCCCCGTCCACGAACGGCTCCGGGCCGCCGCCGCCGTCCTGGCGCCCGCCGTGATGGCCCGGCTGGTCGAGCAGCTGCCCGCCTACGGGGCACTGCCCTCCGAGCAGCTCCGCGGCGAGATCACCCGCGAAGTCGACCGCGGCATCCGGGCGTTCACCGAGACGCTGCGCACCGGTGAGCTGCCCGGCGAGGCCGAACTCGCCCGGATCAGCGAGTCCTCGGCCCGGCGCGCGGACGAGGGCGTGCCGCTGGAGGCCGTCGTCGGGGCCTACCACTTCGGCGCGCAGGAGTGCGCGGCCCGGGTGCTGGCCGCCGCCGGGCCCGAGGACCTGCCGGACGTGCTGCGGGTCCAGCACCGGCTGCTCGACTACCTGCGGCTGGTGAGCTGCGCCGTGGCGGCCGGGTACGTCCAGGAGCGGCAGGCGGCCCTGGGCGACGAGCAGGTGGCCCGGCAGGAGCTGCTGTCCAGGCTGCTGGAGGGCGGCGACCCGCGGGCCGCCGCCGACCGGGCCGGCCTGCCGCTGCCCGCCGGCTACCTGGTGCTGGGCATCACCGTGGGCCCGCACCCGGACGAGCTGCTGCCGGGCGTGAACCACGCCGTCGCGGGCCGGCGCAAGCTCCGGCGCCTGCGCCACGAACTGCAGCGCCGGACCAACGGCGATCTGCTGTCGGGGCTGTCCGGGAACAGCGGCCTGGTGCTGATCCCCTCCGACGCCCCGCCGGCCGGCCTCGGCGAGGCCGACCGGGACCGTCTCTCCCGCCTGGTCGAGCAGCTCGGTCGACGGTGCGGCGCGGAGCTGCTGGTGGCGGCGGCCACCGCACCGCCCGAGGGCGTCGCGGGCGCCGCCCGGCTGGTGGCCGAAGTCCGCGAGGTGGCACGGGCCTCCGGCCGCGGCCCCGGCCTGTACCTGCTCGACGACGTACTGCTGGAGTACCAACTCAGCCGCCCGAGCCCGGCCCGGGACCGGCTCGCTGCCCTGCTCGCCCCGCTGTCCGTGCGCCCCGACCTGCTCGAGACCCTGCGCGGCTACCTCGCCTCCGGCCTCGACCGGCGCGGCACCGCCGCCCGGCTGCTGGTCCACCCCAACACCGTCGACTACCGCCTCCGCAGGGCCGCCGAGCTCACCGGCCTGGACGCCTCCCGGGGCGCCGACCAACTGACCCTGCGCGCCGCCCTGGCCGCCCACGACGCGTCGCAGCACTCCCATCGCCGGGCCGGAGACGGCATCGGCCTCGGCCTGCCCGACGGGGACGGCCACGACTGAGGCCGACTCCGATGCACCGTTCCCGGCCGGTAGGTCCACGCCGGTCGTGGTCGAGTCACAGGGTGGTGAACACCGTCCGGGGCATCCGGCTGACCCACGGTCAGGATCGCGGCACCCTGCTACCGGTTCCCGCGTCGGCGGCCGCGCGCGGGTGCTGCCGGGGAGGTCCGGGAAGGACGGCGCCGCCCGTGGTGGCGAGCGCGGCGCGGTACCGCTGCGCCACCGAGACGATCAACTCCCGCAGCTGCTCGACGTACAGCCGGATGTTCTTGTGCGCCGGGTCGGTGTCCGGGTAGCGGCTGGCGATTTGCAGGCCCTCGTGGATCCGGGTGGTCCAGGCACAGACCTGGTCGCCGTACGAGACCCGCAGCAGCGTGTACGCCTTGAGGTCGTGCCAGCGCTCGGCCCCGGGGCAACCGCGCGCGTCGACGAACGAGACGATCGAGAACAGGTCCGGCGAGGTGGGCCGGAAGTCGGATCCCAGCAGCCGCAGCACCTTGGCGATGGGCACCCGGGACAGCGCCCGGTTCTGCCGCAGCGTCGTGCGGACCATCCGCAAGGCGCTGTCGAAGTCCGGCGCCCGCCCCACCGGCACCTCGATCGGCGCGACGCCCACGTACCAGCCCACCGAGTCCGCCCACTGGGAGTGCGCCCGGGTGTGGAAGGGCAGAACGGTGCGGTACACCTCCTGGCCGCCCAGCTCCCGGACGATCAGAGCGGTGGCGGCGAGGATGCCGATCAGGCTCCCACCGTACGGGCGGCAGTACGCCTCGAAGGCCGACGCGTCCGCGTCACCCACGAGCATCTCGTTCATCAACTTCTGTGCGGGCAAAGGCCCCTGGGGGTCGAGCCCGAGGTCGACGGGGAAGTTCGGCAGCTTCCCGCCGCACCGGGCGATGAACTCCCTCCAGCGGGCGACCACCGCGTCCGTGTCGTCGATCCGGTCGGCCTCGGCGCGCTCGGTCGCGCCGAAGTCGATGTAGCTGGCCACCTCCGGCGCGTGGACGGTACGGCCGTCCAGGCCGGCCGCGTACAGTTCGTGGATCTCCGCGGCGATGCGCTGGAGCGAGTACGCGTCGACGTTCGTGTGGTCGAACGCCATGTAGACGCTGGTGCCGTCGTCCCGGACGACGGCGGCGAACACGTAGTTCGGCCAGGTGAGCGCGTCCGCCGCCACGTCGAAACGATCCTGCAGATACTCGGCCAGCACCGCCCCGTCCGGGAAGTCCCCGGCGTCCGTGCGGTGCAGCCGCACGGCCTCGGCGGCCAGCGTGAAGCGGCGCAGTTCGTCACCGGCCCAGCGGAATCCGCTGCGCAGCGTCTCGTGCCGGAGCGTCCAGACCCTGAGCGCCTCCTGGAGGACGTCGAGGTCGACCCTCCCCGGGACGTCGAACGCGGTGCCGAGCCAGGTCGGGACCGACAGCCCCCCTTCGCGCACCGTCCGCGCCGTCCGCACGTGGGCCTCCTGGACGTACGCGGGCCGACGCGCGTCGTCCGGCAGTCCGGCGGCGACCTCGACGGCCGCCGGATGCAGGGTCCATTCCACGAGATGTCCGGGGCGGATCTCGCAACGCTGGATGTCGGTCACTCGCATGAGCTGCTCCGTTCGCGGGCCACAGGGCCCAGCGAGACCAACGAGCGGCCGCTCCCGAGGAAACGCGGTACGTCCGAACACACCACCGGCGAGCAGCGATCAGCCAGCGGACCCGGTCATCCGGGCAGCCCGTCGGCGTCCGGGCCCGGATCGGCCCGGGCGTCCCGGCGGTCCAGGGCCTCCGCCGTCGCGGGGTACTTGGCGCGGAGCCGGTCCCGGAGCGACCCGGCGGGCTCGCCGGCCGCGGATCCCGCGTCGGGCACCACCTCCGGGCCGGGGACCACCGCTCCGGGTTCGCGCAGCCGCGTCAGCTCCGCCTCCAGCTCGGCGACCCGGGCCTCGAGTCGCTGCACCTCCCGGGCGGCGTCCTTCTGCCCCTCCAGGTTGCGCTTCGCGACCTGGCTGAGGGTGTCCACCCGGTCCGCGAAGGCGTCGCGTTCGGCCGCGATCGACTGCACCACCTGCCCGGCGACGACCGCGGCGATCCAGTCGGCCCACTGGTTGATGAGCTCGGTGCCCGGCCTGCCGGTCAGGTGGGCGTCCTGCAGGCCGTCGAGCATGGCCGGGCGGATGACCTCGGCGATGCGCTGCTGCGGGCCGGGCTGCTCGGTCACAGCTGCTCCTCGATCACGGTTCGGACGGCTCTGCCGACCGCTCCGGTACGGATGCCGTCGGTGAACCGATCTTCCCACGCCCCGGCCGTCCGATCGACGCGGGCGAGGCCGGCGGCCCACGTCCCGCGCCGAACGGAGCCGCGCGTCAGTACACCTGGCGCGCGTGCAGGGTGTGGTGACGGGCGATCAGGTCGCGGTACCAGGCGTAGGAGGCGCGGGGGGTGCGCTTCTGGGAGTCGAAGTCGACGTGCACCAGGCCGAAGCGCTGGTGGTAGCCCTCGGCCCACTCGAAGTTGTCGAGCAGGGACCAGGTGAAGTAGCCGCGGACGTCGACGCCTTCGGCGGCGGCAGCCGCGAGGGCGTCGAGGTGGGTGGAGAGGTACTCGATGCGGTCCTGGTCGTCGAGGTCCTCGGGGTAGGAGCAGCCGTTCTCGGTGATGGTGACCGGGGGCAGGGCGGCACCGTAGCGCCCGCGCAGGCCGACCAGGAGTTCGCGCAGGCCGTCGGGGACCACCGGCCAGCCGAAGGCGGTGCGCGGGACGCCCTCGATCGGGGCGTCGGCGAACGGGAGGCCGGGGTCGGCGGGAGCGGTGATCAGGGTCGGGTTGTAGTAGTTGACGCCCAGTCCGTCCAGCGGGGCGGCGATCAGTTCGAGGTCGCCGTCGCGGACCGCTCCGCCGAGGTCGGCGGACACGCCGAAGGCCGAGAGGTCGGGGTAACTCCCCAGCAGGACCGGGTCGTTGAAGAGCCGGTTGTGCAGGATGTCATAGGCCTCGGCGGCCGCCAGGTCCTCCGCCGAGCCGGAGGCGGGACGGACGGGGGTGAGGTTGTTGGTGATCAGCACCGCCCCGCCCCGGGCCCGGAGTTCGGCGGCGGCCAGCCCGTGGCCGAGGAGCTGGTGGTGGGCCACCGGCAGGGCGTCCAGCAGGAGGGCCCGCCCCGGGGCGTGGTTGCCGAGGGCGTAGCCGTAGACCATGTGCACGAAGGGCTCGTTGAGGGTGATCCAGCTGCGCACCCGGTCGCCGAGACGGTCGGCGACCACGGCGGCGTACTCGGCGAAGCGGTACGCGGTGTCCCGCTCCAGCCAGCCGCCGCCGTCCTCCAGTGCCTGCGGCAGGTCCCAGTGGAAGAGGGTGGGCAGCGGCTCGATCCCGGCGTCCAGCAGCGCGTCGACCAGCCGGTCGTAGAACGCCAGCCCGGCGCCGTTCACCGCGCCCCGGCCGGTGGGCCGGACGCGCGGCCAGGCGATGGAGAAGCGGTACGCGTCCACCCCGAGCTCACGCATCAGCGCGACGTCCTCGGGCCAGCGGTGGTAGTGGTCGCAGGCGGTGTCGCCGGTGTGGCCGTCCCGGACGGTGCCCTCGCGCGCGGTGAAGGTGTCCCAGATCGACGGCCCCCGGCCGTCCTCCCGGGCGGCGCCCTCGATCTGGTAGGCGGCGGTGGCCACGCCCCAGCGGAAACCGGGGGGCAGGTCGTGACGGTCCGTCATGGGATTCCTTCCGCAGGGCGAGCATGGCTCCGAAAACGCGAGGGGTGCTCATGTTAGGGAGATCCACCCGCCGAGGGCCAGAGCCGGGCACGGCCGATCCACCGGTGCCGCCGGGTCGGCCTGCCTACGGCCCAGACGGCGCCGACGGCCCCGACATCGCCGGCCCGGGCGTTAGCAGCGCGTCGAGGTGCGCGGCGGAGCCCTCCCAGGCCCACGCCCGCTCGGCCCAGGCCCGGCCCTCGCGGCCCATCGCGGCGCCCTCCGGAGTGCGCAGCAGCCGGATGACCGCCAGGGCGACGCCAGCGACGTCCCGGCCGTCGACGACCAGACCGGTGAAGCCGTCGAGCACCGCGTCCGGGGCCCCGCCGGAGTCCCCCGCGACCACCGGCAGGCCGCTGGCGGCGGCCTCCAGGTAGACGATGCCCAGCCCCTCCGCCTCCAGCCCGGCCCGGCGGGTGCGGCAGGGCAGCGCGAAGACGTCGGCCGCCGCGTAGTAGGCGGAGGTCTCCGCGTGGCCGCGTCCGCCGGCGAAGACCACCGAGCCCTCGGGCAGCCCGGCGGCCAGCCCGCGCAGCCGCCGCTCGTCCGGCCCCTGACCGACGATCAGCAGGACGGCCTCCGGCACCGCACGGCGGATCAGCGGCAGCGCGCGGATCAGCACGTCCTGCCCCTTCCGGGGCACCAGCCGGGCCACGCACAGCACCACCGGGCGGTCGTGCAGCCGGTGCCGGTCGCGGACCGCCCGGCCCCGGTCCGCCGTCGCCTCCGGGCGGAACACCTCCGCGTCCACCCCTGGCACCAGTCGGCTGAGCCGGGCGCGCGGGCCCAGCGCCGGGCCGATCCGGGCCCGGGTGTACTCGCCGAGGTGGGTGACCACGTCGGCGCTCTCCCCCACCCGGCGCAGCAGCCTGCGGGCGCCGGGCACCCGGGCCCACCAGATCTCGTGGCCGTGGGTGGTGGCCACGATCCGTTCGACGCCCGCCTCGCGCAGCGCGGGGGCCATCGCGGCGAGCGGGGCCGCCGCGCCGAACCACACCCGGTCGCAGCCGTGTTCGCGAACCAGTCGGACGGCGCGGTCGGTGACCCGGCGGGTGGGGAGCAGGGTACGGGCGCGGTCGCGGACCACCGGGAACGGCAGGGTGGCGTCGAAGTCGGCGGCGCCCGGCTCGGCGGAGGTGTAGACGACCACGTCGTGACCCGGGACCCGGGTGGCCATGGCGTGCACGAAGGTCTCGATGCCGCCCTGGCGGGGCGGGAAGTCGTTGGTGATGACGAGGGTGGTGCCCACGGTGGTGACCTCTCGGGGTTTCTGCGGTGGCTGACGGGGACTCAGGAGGCGAGCGAGCGGGCCCGCAGAGCCGGGCCGGCCAAGGCGGCGGGCGCGGCCAGGGCGACGGGCGCGGCGGCGGGCGCGGAGCTGTCCGCCGGAGCCGCGAGCCGGGCCCAGAGCGCGAGCAGGAGCGGCAGCGCGAGGTAGCCGAACCGGCCGGCCGGCGCGAGCAGGAAGGCGACGGTCAGTCCGAGCGCGAGCCGGTCCGCGGCGGCGAGCAGCGTCCGGGGCGGGCGCACCAGGAGCGAGGCCGCGACCACGGCCGCTCCGGCGCACAGCAGCAGGGCGGCGGTGTACTGGCCGACCGGCCCGAGCTCGGCCAGCAGCCGTCCGGGCAAGGGGCTGGCGGCCGGGGTCGGGACGGCGCCCCGGCCGGTCGGGAAGAGCAGCACCTGCTCGACCAGCCGGCCGGGCACGGCCACCAGGGCGGGCAGCACCAGCACCGAGGTCCCGGCCGCCCACGCCGCCAGGCACCGCGCGGCGGGACGCCGTCCCCCGCCGGATGCCTGGCCCGCTGCCTGACCCGACGCCCGACCCACCGCCTGACCAGCCGTCAGCAGGGCGGCCGCCACCGCGACGGCGGGCAACGCGGTCCACTTGAGCGAGCAGGCGGCGGCCAGCACCAGCCCGGTGGCGACCGGCCGCCGCCGGGCCGCGAGGGCGAGCCCGAGGACGAGCAGCCCGGTGAGCGGCAGGTCCACGCCGCTCACGCAGAGCGGGAGCGCCACCGGCGGGGAGGCCACCAGGGGCCAGACCAACCGCCCGACCACCCGCCCGGCCCCGGCCCCCGCCGGCCGGCCGCCGCGCCGCACCAGGGCCGACGCGCCGACGAGGCAGAGCACCAACGCGGCGGCGCACCACAGCCGGGGGTCCCCGAGCACCGGGAGCACGCCCGGACCGTCGCCGAGCAGCCGGGCGGGCAGTCCGAACAGCGCCATGCCGGGCAGGTAGGGGTTGTAGTCGTCCACCCCCTGCGGTTCGGCCAGGTACGGGGTCCCGGTGCGCAGCAGGACCTCGGCGGAGCGTGCGACCACCCCGACCTCGCTCTGTGCCTGACCGTTCGTCAGCAGCACCACGAGCGGCAGCAGGACACTCCCCGCCAGGGCCGCCGGCAGCGCCGCGGCCCGGCCGCGCGACCGTCCCGCGAGGGCGGCGGCCGCCAGGTAACCGACGGCGGCGCAGCCGCCCCAGACCCGGTGCGGCGTCAGCCCGGACAGCGCGGCGAGCGCCAGCGCGTAGCCGGCGGCGGCGAGCCACCAGGCACTCCCAACTCCTCGGTCCGGCAAGGTGATCGATGGTGTGAACAGTCGTTTCGGCACGGCTCCATTCCAGCCGCGCGCCCCCTCCCCGTCAGGGGGTCTGGGTCGAGGGCCGGAGGTCGGGTTTTCCCTACCGACAGCGGCCGTCGGCTCGGGTTAGGGTGCTTGATGATCAAGAACTCTCCACAGAAAGGGCCCGGATGTCCCTCCCGCACCAGGCCGACCCGGCGCCGCCCGCGAGCGCCGTCCGCCGGGCGCTCGGACGGCGGCCGGCGGAGTTCCTGTTCTCCGCCTGGCCGCCGCGCTGCTGGCTGCACCTGCTGGGCGGCACGCTGTTCGGCCTCGGGCTGCTGGCGGCCCTGGCGGTCCTGCTGGCCGTCGGGGTCCTGCTCTCGGTGGCGGGGGTCGGCCTGCTGGTGCTGGCCGGCGTCCCGCTGCTCGCCGTCGGGGCCGCCCGGGTGGAGCGGCGCCGCCTGCGCCTGGTGCGGCCCGACCCGCTCGCCGATCCGCACGGGCCTGCCCCCACGGGCCGCGGCCTGCTGCGGCACCGGCTGACGGAGCGGGCCACCTGGCGCGAGTGCGGTTACGCGGCGCTGCTGGCGGTGGTCTTCCCCGGTGCCGGGCTGGGGGTCCTGGCGCTGCTGGCCTTCTGCTGCGCCCTGGTTGCCTCCCCCGTGGTGGTGTGGGCGCTGGCCCCGGAGACGGTGATGCTGATCCCGGGCCGGGCCGTGCCGGGGCCGTTCTCCGCGCTGCCGTTCAGCCTGGCCGGTCTGGCCGGGGTGGCACTGTCGGCGTACGCCGCGGCCTGGCTGACGGCGGGCCAGGTGTGGGTGGCCACCGCCCTGTTAGCCGCCGCGCCCGACGACCGGGACCGCCACCGGGTGGTCGAGCTGACCCGTTCGCGGGCCCGGCTGGCCGACGCCTTCGAGGCCGAGCGGCGGCGGATCGAACGGGACCTGCACGACGGCGCCCAGCAGCAGCTGGTGGCGCTCACCATGACGCTGGGCCTGGCCGAGCTGGAGCTCGGCGCCGCCGCTCCCGAGGCGGCCGCACTGGTCGCCCGGGGCCGCGCCGAGGCCCGCCGGGCACTGGAGCAGCTGCGCGAGCTGGTACGCGGCATCCACCCGCGGGTGCTGACCGACCACGGGCTGGCCGCCGCGGTGGCCGAGGTGGCCGAGCGCTCGCCGGTCCCGGTCCGGGTGGAGATCGAACTGCCGCGCAGGCTACCGCCGTTGGTGGAGGCCACGGCGTACTTCACGGTGACGGAGGCACTGGCCAACGCCGCCAAGCACAGCGGCGCGGCCGAGGTCGGCGTCACCGGCACCCTGGCCGACGACCGGCTCGTCCTGCTGATCACCGACGACGGACGGGGCGGCGCCGATCCCGAGGCCGGCACCGGCCTGTCCGGCCTGGCGGACCGTCTGGCGGTGCTGCGCGGCCGGCTGCTGGTCTCCAGCCCGGCCGGCGGCCCGACCCTCGTCCGGGTGGAGGTACCGTGCTCCGGATAGTTCTGGCCGAGGACGCCGTCCTGCTCCGGGCCGGGCTGACCGAGATCCTCGACCGCAGCGGCCACCGGGTGGTGGCCGCCGTCGGCGACGCCCGGGCGCTGGCCTCGGCCGTGGAGGAGCACCGCCCCGACCTCGTCCTCACCGATGTCCGGATGCCGCCGGACTTCCGGGACGAGGGCCTCCGGGCCGCGCTCGAACTGCGCTCCCGTCGACCGGAGTTGCCCGTCCTGGTGCTCTCCCAGTACGTGGCGACCGCCTACGCCGCCCAGCTGCTCGGCGGCGCACCGGGCGGCGGGGGCGGGCTCGGGTACGTGCTCAAGGACCGGGTCGGCGAGGTGGCCGAGTTCCTGGACACGCTGCGCCGGGTCGCCGACGGGCAGACCGTCATCGACCCCGAGGTGGTGCGGGTGCTGCTGGCCCACCGGACGGCGGCCCGCCCGCTCGGCCGGCTCACCCCGCGCGAGCGCGAGGTGCTGGCCCTGATGGCGGAGGGCTGGAACAACCAGTCGATCGCGGCCAGGCTGTGCGTCACCGAGGCCTCGGTGGTCAAGCACTCCGGCAACATCTTCATGAAGCTGGACCTGGACCCGGAGGAGGGCAACCGCCGGGTGCTCGCCGTCCTGGCCCACCTGCGCGGCACCCAGGCCTGATGACGGGCCGTCAGCCCGGCGGACAACATGAGCGCGACTCGCGTTGGAGATTGGCGCACCGCGTTCCGGATGCGGCAGAGTGGGCCCATGAAGCAGGAGACGGACGGCCCCGGCCCGAGCACCAGCCTGCCGGGCGCCCCCGTCCCGCCCCGGCGGCGGCCGGTGCAGCAGCGCAGCCAGGAGCGCTACGAGCGCCTGCTCGACGCCTGCGCCGAGCTGCTGGACGAAGTCGGCCCGGGTGCGCTGACCACCAAGGAGACCGCGCTGCGGGCCGGCGTGCCGATCGGCACGCTCTACCAGTTCTTCTCCGGCAAGGAGAGCCTGCTCTCCGCGCTGGCCTCCCGGAACCTCGACCTCTACCTGGACCGCCTCGGCGGGCGCCTGCGGGCCGAGGCCCCGCCCGGCGTGCCCGGCTTCGTCCACCTGGCGGTGGCCGAGTTCGTCGCGATGAAGCGCGCCGTGCCCGGCTTCGGCCAGCTGGACTTCGGCCTGGTCGAGGTGCTGACCGCCGGGGCGGAGGGCGCCGCCGCCGAGGAGGAGGGCGGCGTGGACGACCAGCACCTGCTGGACACCGAGCTCGACAACAACGCCGCCGTCGCCCAGCGCCTCCAGGCCCTCGGCGGCGGCCTGTTCGCCGGCCCCGGGCACCCGCTGGCACTGCGGGTCGCGCTGGAGTGCGCGGACGCGGTGCTCAAGCTGGCCTTCCGGACCGACCCGCACGGCGACCCGGCGCTGATCGCCGAGTGCGAGCGCCTGCTCCGCTGCTACCTCACCGACCACCAGGCGTCCTGACCGGCCGTTGCGGCCTCCCCGCGCCCGCCGCACAGTGGAGACGGGACCCGCCAGCACAGTGGAAGGAGCCGGACCATGCACGCGACCGCAGGCGACCACCTGGTGATGCACGGCAGGGCGGTCGGGATGAAGGACCGGGAGGGTGAGATCCTCGAGGTGCGCGGCACCCAGGGCGAACCGCCGTACCTGGTGCACTTCGAGGACGGACACGAGGGCCTGGTCTACCCGGGCTCCGACTGCACCGTGATCGAGCGTCAGCAGGCCGCCCACTGAACGGACACCGCCCCCGCCCCCCGGCCACCGGAGCACCATGACGGACACCCCGCCCGCCGACCTCCCCGCCCCGCTCGACTCGCTCGCCCCACTGCTGGACAGCTACGGCTACCCGGCGGTGGGGCTGCTGGTCTTCCTGGACAACTGCGGCGTCCCGGTGCCCGGCCAGACCGTGCTGGTGCTGGCGGCCGTGTACGCGGGGGCCGGTCGCCTGAGCATCGCGGGAGTGGTCACCGTCGCCGTGCTGGCGGCCGTCGCGGGCGACAGCCTCGGCTACCTGATCGGCCGCACCGGCGGGCACCGGCTGATCGAGCGCTGGGGCCGGTACGTGCTGCTCACCCCGGAGCGGATGGAGCGCGGGGAGCACTTCTTCACCCGGCACGGCGGCAAGGTGGTCACCGTCGCCCGCTTCGTGGACGTGCTGCGCCAGACCAACGGCATCGTGGCCGGCACCACCGGGATGTCCTGGCGGCGCTTCATGCCCGCCAACGTGCTGGGCGCGCTGCTCTGGGTGGGCGTCTGGGCCTCGGCCGGCTACCTGGCCGGGGACAACATCGGACCGATCTACCGCCAGCTGGCCCGCTACCAGCTGGTCCTGCTCGTCGCGGTCGGCGTGGCCGCCGCCGGGCTGGTGGGGTACCGGCTCCGGCGGCGGCACCTGGCGCGCCGTCAGGACGCGCGGAAGTCCGCCGGACGGTAGGTCAGCGGGCCGAGCGGATCGAGTAGTTGAAGTCGGCGTGGCCGTAGTGGTTCATCAGCCGCAGCCAGAACGGCATCAGCATCTCCAGCCCGCGCGAGGCCGTGATGTCGCCGAGGTCCAGCACCGCGCCCTTGGGCCAGCCGAAGGAGTGCAGCAGCTCGGTCACGTCGGCCTTGGCGGCCTCGTCGTTGCCCGCGATGAAGAGCTGGTGGTCACCCGGCACCCGGCTCGGGTCCACCATCACGTCGCAGTTGAGCGTGTTGAGCGCCTTGACCACCCGGGCCTGCGGGAAGTCCCGCTGAATCTGCTCGCCGATGCTGTCCACGTTCACCGGCTCCAGGCTGACCTCGCCGAGCGGCGAGAAGACCAGCGGGTTGGAGACGTCGATCAGCACCTTGCCGGTCAGGTTCTCGTCGCCGGCCGTCGCCAGCGCCTTGACCGCCACCACACCGGAGACCGCGACGACCAGCAGCTCGCCGAAGGCGGCCGCCTCCGCGAAGGTGCCGTGGCTGCCCTTCTCGCCCGCCTGCTGGGCCCAGGCGACGGCGGTCGGGTTCTGCTCGGTGCGCGAGCCGAGCATCACCTCGTGCCCGAGCTCCACCAGCTTCCCGCCCAGCGCACGACCGACCATGCCCGTACCGATGATCCCGACCCGCATCACACGACTCCCGTCCCTCAACCGGCTGTGGGCCCACACCCTACCGAGCGCACATCGGCACAGCGTGGCCGCCGGGCGAGCGGAGAGTGACGGTCCCGTGGGCACCCGGCCCGGCGGGAAGCGGCATCCGCACTCCCACCGGGCCGGGAAACCGACCTCGGAACGACCCGCGCTCCGTTAAGTCCGGACTACTCGACCGTCACGCTCTTGGCGAGGTTGCGCGGCTTGTCCACATCCCGGCCGAGTGCCACGGCCGCCCCTCCCCTCCCCCGTCCCGGGGACCCCCGCCGGAGGCGACCCCTCCTACTCGACGGTGACGCTCTTGGCGAGGTTGCGCGGCTTGTCCACATCCCGACCGAGAGCGACCGCGGCGTAGTACGCCAGCAGCTGGAGCGGGATGTTCAGCAGCAGCGGGTCGAGCTCGGGCTCGGACCGCGGCACGATCACCGTGTGGTCCGCCAGCTTGGCGTCCACCTCGCGGTGCGCCACCGCCAGCACCCGGCCGGAGCGGGCCTTGATCTCGCCGAGGGTGGTGAGGTTCTTGTCCAGCAGCTCGTCGTCCGGCACCAGGGCGACGGTCGGCAGCTCCGGGTTGATCAGCGCGAGCGGGCCGTGCTTCAACTCGCTGGCGGGGTACGCCTCGGCGTGCACGTAGCTGATCTCCTTCAGCTTCTGCGCACCCTCCCGCGCCACGGGGAAGCCCCGCACCCGGCCGATGAACATCATGCCCTCGTGCTTGGCGTACTCCTCGGCCAGCGCGGCGATCTTCTCCTCCTCGGCGAGGATCTCCCGGATCTGGTCGGGCAGCGCCTTGAGGCCCGCCACGATCCGGCGGCCGTCGGCCGGCGAGAGGTCGTGGATGCGGCCGAAGTGCAGGGCCAGCAGGGCGAAGGCGATCACCGTGGAGGTGAAGGCCTTGGTCGAGGCGACCGAGATCTCCGGGCCGGCGTGCAGGTAGATGCCGCCGTCGACCTCGCGGGCGATCGCGCTGCCCACGGTGTTGACGACGCCGAGCACCCGGCCGCCCTTGCGCTTGATCTCCTGGACGGCGGCCAGGGTGTCGTAGGTCTCGCCGGACTGGCTGACCGCGACGTAGAGGGTGTCGGCCTCGATCACCGGGTTGCGGTAGCGGAACTCGGAGGCGGGCTCGCTGTGGGCGGGGATGCGGGCCAGCTCCTCGATCAGCTGGGCGCCCATCTCGCCGGCGTAGTAGGCCGAGCCGCAGCCGAGGATCTTCACCCGGCGGATCTCGCGCAGCACGCGGGCGTCCAGGTTGAGGCCGCCGAGGTGGGCGGTGGCGAAGCGCTCGTCGAGGCGGCCGCCGAGGGTGCGCTCGACCGAGGCGGGCTGCTCGTGGATCTCCTTGTGGAGGTAGTGCTCGTGCCCGGCGGTGTCGTAGGAGTCGATCTCCCAGTCCACGGTGGAGGGCTGACGGGTCACCGTGCGGGCGTCCTCGGTGAAGGTGCGGAAGCCGTCGGCCTTGACCACGGCCAGCTCGCCGTCCTCCAGGTGGACCACCTGGCGGGTGTAGCGGACCAGGGCCGCCACGTCGGAGGCGACGAACATCTCCTTCTCGCCGAGGCCGAGCACGATCGGGCTGCCGTTGCGGGCGACCACGATCCGGTCGGGCTGGGTGGCGTCGAGCACGGCGATGCCGTAGGTGCCGACGACCTTCTTGAGGGCCGAACGGACGGCCTCCTCCAGGTCGATGCCCTCGCCCAGGTGGGCGGCGATCAGGTGCGAGAGGGTCTCGGTGTCGGTCTCGGAGCGGAAGACGGCGCCGTCGGCGGTCAGCTTGGCGCGCAGCTCCTCGGCGTTCTCGATGATGCCGTTGTGGACGACGGCGATCCGCTCGGCGTTGTCCAGGTGCGGGTGGGCGTTGGCGTCGCTCGGCACGCCGTGGGTGGCCCAGCGGGTGTGCCCGATGCCGGTGGTGCCCTTGAAGCGGGCCGGGACGGCGGCGGCCAGGTCGGCCACCCGGCCCTTGGTCTTGCAGACCTTCAGGCCGCCGGTCTTGCCGGTGACGGCGATGCCCGCCGAGTCGTACCCCCGGTACTCCAGGCGCTGCAGGCCCTCCAGCAGGAAGGCGGTGGCGTCCTTCGGGCCGATGTAGGCGACGATTCCGCACATGTGGTGGTAACTCCTCTGATCCCGCCGCCCCCTGAGGCGGCGTCAGCCGTAGACGATCCGGCGCAGCTGACGCACGGACAGCTCGGGCGCCGTGACCCGGCGCGCGGCGAGCTCTCCGGTCAGCCGGTCGAAGATCCTCTCGTTGGTCAGTCCTCGTGCCTGCAGCTCACCGTGACGGCGGCGGACGTACTCCTCGGTGGTCTCCGAGAAGTACGCGAGCACCTCCGCGACCACCCGTACGGCCTCGCCCGGTCCCAGTGGGGTGGTCCGGGTGAGGTGGACGAGCAGGTCTTCATGAGGGTGCGGTGAGGCGGACACGAGAGGGGAGCCTATGCGTTCTCGGTCGTCCAATCCAATAATCGTGCCCGAAATCGGGCAGGGATCCCCCTCTTCCGCCGCAACGGGGCCGCATTGGTCCGTACCACGGGGTCGGCCGACCGGATGAGGAGAAGCTGTGAGAGCCTGTGGCTCCGGTGACCGGGGGGCCCGTCCCTCGTTGACCAGTCGGCCGAGCCGACACTCCCGAATGGCCGTCAGAAACGCTCCGTTTCGGTCGAGAACAGCCAGGATGGGAACCGCCACCGTCCGTAGCGACCGCCGGGGGACCGAAGCACATGCAGCCGCGACTCTTCGCGATCATCACCGCCTTCCTGCTGGGCGCGCTCGGCCTCGGCTCGGTGGCCGTGACCGAGTGGACGCCACCGGCGCCGAAGACCGCGGCCGCCGCCCCGGCCACCCAGCAGGCGGCGATCGTCCCGGCCGGCGCCTCGCCCTCCCCCTCCGGGGACCCGGCGGTGTGGACCCGCTCCACCCTGCGCAACAAGCTGATGGCGAAGATGGACGCCACCGACCCGGGCCAGGCCCTGGCGGACCTGGACGCGATCACCAAGAAGCTCCCCTACACGGTGCGCTTCTGCCACCCGATCGCCCACGAGCTCGGCCACTCCGCGGTCAAGCGCTTCAACGCCGACTTCCAGAAGGTCATCTCCTTCCCGCACGAGACCTGCGCGGCCGGCTACCTGCACGGCGCGGTGGAGGAGATGCTGAACGCCTCCGCCAACCCGGAGGAGGACCTGCTCAAGCTCTGCGCCCCGGCCAACAAGGGCCCGTGCATCCACGGCGTCGGCCACGGCACGATGTTCGTCGCCAAGCAGGACGTGGCCAAGGCCCGCGCGCTGTGCAACAAGTTCCCCACCGACAGCCGGAAGATCACCTGCTCCGAGGGCCTCTTCATGCAGCTGTTCGGCCCCGACGAGGAGGACGAGAAGGCCAAGGCCAACCTCGACCCGGCCGCCCTCGCCAAGGACCCGCTCTACCCCTGCAAGGACCAGCCCTCGCTCTTCCAGTCGGCCTGCTTCTTCTACGCGCCGACCTTCTACCTCTCCTCGCACGACTACGCCAACAACCCCGGTGTCTTCGCCGACGCGCTCAAGTGGTGCCTCAACGGGGTCGCCTCCGGCGGCGCCCAGGACTGCTCGCGCGGGGTCGGCTCGCGGACCATGAAGTACAACCTGGACCGCGAGGACTGGGCGGCCAACCAGTGCGCCACCGCCGCCGACGGCTGGCAGCGCAAGGCCTGCACCCAGGGCCTGATGAGCTACTACACCGTCAACTACACCGAGTCCGGCGCCGGCGCCCGGCTCTGCTCGAAGATCACCAACAAGGAGATCCAGGGCTACTGCCGCTCCGCCGGCGGCCTCTCCACCACCCTGGACTGACACCGGCCGACACCCGGGTCCGGTAGTGGTCACCCCGGTCGCGCAGTTCCCCGCGCCCCCGGTGTGACGCGGCACCACGCGGCGCGCGCGGTGTCCACCCGCCGGACGGCGGGGACCGGGCGACCTGGCGCCGCGTACGATCGAGCGCACCGGGTACGTCGAGGAAGCCGTCCCTCCACAGCCGTCTGATGGAGCGCCAGCATGAGCACCACCCCTTCCACCTCGCACGAGGACTTCCGCAGCGCCGCCCGGGCCGTCGCCGACCTGGCCGCCGACCACCTCGCCGGGGTGGCCGACGGGCCCGTCTGGCAGCCGATGGCCGAGGCCGACCGGCGGGCCCTGCTGGAACTCCCGCTGCCCGAGGACGGCACCCCGCTGGACGGGCTGCTCAAGGTGATCGAGCGTCAGGTGCTCAGCGCCCCGATGGGCAACGGGCACCCCGCCTTCTTCGGCTGGGTCAACTCCGCGCCCGCCCCCGCCGGCGTGCTGGCCACCCTGGCCGCCGCCGCGACCAACCCCAGCTCGGCCGGCGGCGACCACGCCGACGTGCACCTGGAGCGCGCGGTGGTGCGCTGGATCGCCGAGCTGGTCGGCTTCCCCGCCGCCGTCCCCTCCGCCGCCAAGGGCACCCCAGGCGGCATCCTCACCTCCGGCACCTCGATGGCCACCATCCTCTGCCTGGCCGCCGCCCGGCACCGGGCCGCCGTCCGGGCCGGGCACGACCTGCGGGCCGACGGCCTGTCCGGCCTGCCCCCGCTGATCGCCTACGCCACCGCCGAGACGCACTCCTGCGTCCGCAAGGCCGTCGAGCTGCTGGGCCTGGGCAGCCGCCACCTGCGCACCGTCGCCGAAGACTCCGACGGCCGGCTCGACCCGGCCGCCCTGGCCGAGGCGGTGGCCGCCGACCGGGCCGCCGGGCTGCTCCCCTTCCTGGTGGTCGCCTCCGCCGGGACGGTGGGCACCGGCGCGGTGGACGCCTTCGACCCGATCGCCGACGTGGCCGAGGCCGAGGGCCTGTGGCTGCACGTGGACGGCGCGTACGGCGCCTGGGGCGTGCTGGACCCGGTGATCGCCGACCGCTACGCGGGCATGCACCGGGCCGACTCGCTCGCCCTGGACCCGCACAAGTGGCTGGGCGTGCCGGTGGACTGCGGCTGCGCGCTGGTGCGCGACGCCGACGCGCTGCGTGACTCTTTCTCCCTCGTCCCCTCCTACCTGCGGGACGCGGCGGCCGGGGACTTCGGCTGGTTCTCCGAGTACGGCATGGAGCAGACCCGCCCGTTCCGCTCGCTCAAGGTCTGGGCCACCATCGCCCACAAGGGCCGGGCCGGCCTCTCCGCCGACATCGCCCGCACCACCGAACTCGCGCGCCACCTCGGCGCGTTGGTCGAGGCCGACCCGGAGCTGGAGCTGACCGCCCCGGTCCACACCTCGATCGTCGCCTTCCGCCACACCGGCGGCGACGCCGTCAACCACGACCTCCCCGCCGCCGTCCAGGCACGCGGCCGGGCCTTCGTCACCGGCGCCGTCCACCGCGGCCGCGAGATCCTCCGGGCCTGTCTGCTGAACCCGGCCACCACCGAGGCCGACCTGGAGCTGCTGCTGGCCGAAGTCCGCGCCGCGGCGCGCGAACTGACGGACCGTCCGTCCGCTTCCTGAAGCGGCCCAAGGACCGTTCGAATGCCCTCCGCAGAGATTAACCAACAGGTCACGGGGGATTCGTGATCGTGAAACACCGGCAGAGCACCATGTTTCCATGGACAGCACCTCTCACCTCGCCCAGCAGCCCGCCGCCCCCTCCCGGGCGCAGCGTCGCAGCGCCCGCAACCACCGCTGGCGCCACTCCACCACCGAGCTCGCCGCCGTCTTCGTCGCGGTGGCGGCCGCCGACCTGGTCGCCAACACGGTGGTGCACGGCCACGACGGACCGCTGCTGCTGGTCCTCTCGGCCCTCGCCCTGGTCGCCACGGCGGTGTTCCACGCATGGTGGGCACACCGGCATCCGCACGGACCGCCCGGCCCCGACCCCACCGCGCCCCCGGGCGGCCCCGAGGCGGCCCCGGTGACCGGCCCGCTGGACGAGCACGTGCCCACCGCGCTCTGGCGGCTGCGCGCCACCGTCTCCGACTCCCCCGGCAGCCTGGCCCGGATCTGCACCGAACTGGCCGGCCGGCAGGTCTCCATCGTCTCGATGCAGACCCACCCGCTGCCCGCGGGCGCGGTGGACGAGTTCCTGGTCCGCGCCCCGCTGCCGCTCGGCCGCACCGAGCTCGCCCGGGCCGTCGCGGCCGGCGGCGGCACCGACATCTGGACCGACCGGGCCGACGCCCACGACCTGGTGGACGAGCCCACCCACGTGCTCGCCCTGGCCACCCGCACCGCGCTCGACGCGGCCGAACTCCCGGTCGCGCTGCGCAAGTTGTTCGGCCGGTGCACGATCCGGCAGTTCCCGGGCGGCGGGGCCGCCGCGGCGGCCGGGATGGACGGCCACCTGATGCGGCTGCCCGTGCCCTCCGGCGACCTGATCGAACTCAGCCGCCCGCACCTGCCGTTCACCCCCACCGAGTTCGCCCGGGCCCAGGCCCTGGTCGAGCTGGACTCCCTGCTCGGCCCCCGGGTCCCCCAGGTCAAGGCCCGCCTGCGGCTGCCCGCCGGCACCGACCTCACCGTCCGCCGGGCCGACACCTCCGACAAGGCCGAAGCCCTGGCCATGCACGCCCGCTGCTCCCCCGACACCCTCCGCAAGCGCTACCACGGCCCGGTCCGCGACGCCGACCGCTACCTCGACCACCTGCTCGACCCCCGGCACGGCCAGACCCTGGTCGCCGAGGCCCCCGACGGCCGGATCGTCGCCCTCGCCCACCTGATGTGGGACGACGAGGGCGCGGAGGTCGCCCTGCTGGTCGAGGACGCCTGGCAGCGCCACGGCCTCGGCGTCGACCTGCTCCGCCGGATGGCCGCCCTCGCCCTCGAGGCCGGCGTCCCCACCGTCTACGCCGTCACCCACGCCGCCAACACCGGCCTCATCTCCACCATGCGCCGCCTCTCCGCCCCCCTCGACTACCAGGTCGAGGACGCCACCCTCGTCATCACCGCCCACCTCACCCAGGCCACCGAACCCCTCCCCGCCCCCTGGCCCACCCGCTGACACCGCGCCGTCCGGGACCCGGCGATGCCCCGTGCGCGGGTCGTGCCGGCCCCGGACGGTGCGTCAGGTGACGCTGCGGACCGGACCGCGTCGGGGCGGCCCGGCGGAAGAACGGAGCGCCCGGAGAACGGGCCGGGGAGAGCCGGCCGCAGCCCACCGTGCACAGCCCTACCGCGAGCAGGCTACCCGCCGGTAAGGTTCGGGGTCCGTTCGAGAACCTGGGGGCCGGCATGGGTGCCGTCGTACGTTTCGATGCCGTCCGCGAGCACGAGCGGACTCGCGCCGCACTCGCCGGCGCCGTCGCCCGACTCGGTCAACTGCTCGCCGGAGCAACGGACTTGGACGCTTCGTCGGGCCTGCCGCACTGGAGCGTCGGCGACACCGCCGCCCACCTGGCCGCCGTGCACCTCGCCTACTCCTCCGCCGTCACCGACGAGCCGGTCGACTGGTCCGGCATCCTGCCGAGCGGCGAGGACGGCCTGCTGGCCGAGCGGATCGCCGCCGTCAACGCCAAGGCCATCGCCCTCTTCGACGGCGAACAGCGGTCCCGCATCGGCGAGTTCATCAGCGAACGGGCCGCCGCCTTCCTCGGGGCCACCGCCGGCCTGGACCCCGAGGACCCGGTCGCCACCCCCTGGTACGGCCCCGAGCGGTCGCTCACCGTCGCCGCCGCCACGGGGCTGGTGCTCAACGAGACCCTGCTCCACGGCCTCGACATCGCCCGCGGCACCGGCGACGCCTGGCCCATCACCCAGGACGAGGCCTCCCTGGTGCTCGGTCAGGCGATCCCCACCATGATGCCGCTCGCCCTGGACACCACCCGCTCCCGCGGCGTCCGGCGCTCCTTCGACCTCGCCTTCGACGGTGGCCCGCGCCTCTCCGTGGTGGTGGACGACGGCACCATGACCGTCACCCGCGACGACACCCCCACCCGCCCCCACGACTGCCGGATCACCGCCGACCCGGTCACCTTCCTGCTGGTCTCCTTCAAGCGCGCCCCGATGTGGAAGGCCATCGCCCTCGGCAGGATGCGCGCCGGCGGCCGCAAGCCCTGGCTGGCCACCAGCCTCAGCAAGCTGGTCGCCACCCCCTGACCGGGCGCATACGGCCGAGGGCACTCAGTCCGAGTTCGACCAGACCAGAACGCCGGGGCCGAACTCGGTGGTCACCGGGACGTGTGCCTCGGTGGCCTCGGCCAGCCGCGTCTCGTCGACGCCGATGCGGCTGAGGGTCGGGCCGAGGCCGTCCGACGAGGTACCGACGGGGAGGACGATGTGCTCCACCGCGGCGCGCAGGGCGTCGAGGTGCTGCGGGACGGCGTCCATCGGGATCCCCACACCGCCCAGCCGGTCGACGAACAGGTCGATCAGCGCGGCGTGGCCCACGGTCGACTCGGTCGGGACGAGGTGGCCCTCGATGCCCGCCCGGCGGCACAGCGTTCCCGCGTACTGGAGCTCGTAGACCACGCCCGTGGGGGCCTCGATCACCACGTGGAGCCAGTCGTGTGCGAGGGCTTCGACGTGGTCGAGGTCGACGTGGAGGCGGCGGCGGTCCATGGCGGCATCCTGCCGGTGCGCGGGGCGGGCCACGTCGGCACCCCTCACACGAACCGGCACGCGCGGGTCCGCAGCCGGGCGACGACCACCGGCAGGGCGGACCCGATCGCGGCCAGGACGGCGGCCGCGACCCAGTGGCGGACCTGTTGGCCCATCAGCAGGCAGCAGACGGCGCCGAAGAAGGCCCCGGCGGCCGGGACCAGGGCGGCGTGGCGCTCGGCGGTGGTGTCGACGAGCGAGGCCACGCAGAAGTAGGCGGTGACGAAACCGGCGAACAGCGCGAAGGTGTACCAGCCACCGCCGTCCGGTACGGAGTAGCCGCGCCCCCGGTGCACCAGGCCCACGTCGACCGTCCCTGCCACCGCCCAGAAGAACGCCCCCGAAGCCACCACACCGGCCGTCACGCGCCACCCCGTACTCGTCACCCGGTGATCGTAGGCCCGGACCGCCGCGCGGCGCACCGGGATTGCCCGGCCGCCTCAGCCCACCAGGAGGGGCGCGGCCAGCACCAGGCCGACACCGGCGGCGGCACCGGAGAGCAGGGCCGCGACGCCGGCCGCCCGGCCGACGCCCTGCTCGAACGGCACGCTCGGCAGGAGCTTGTGGAGCAGCGGCGCCACCACCACGACGAGGCCGAACCCGATGCCGAGCCGCCAGTACGCCGCCCCGGTGCAGGAAGCCCGGAACCGCCCGCCGCAGCCGCTCGGCTCCACCGCGAAGCCCGTCACCACGAGGGCCGCCCCGGCGGCGTACAGCGCACCGAACCGCACGGTGCACGCTAAGTCGAGCCGCTTCGCCCGGCCGGGCCCGGCGCCGATCCCCGTCATGTCTCCCCCTGTCCGCGGACCACCCGCGCTGCGGGAGACCCTAGTCCGCCCACACCCGGACCAGGCAGCGCCCCTCCCCTTCCACCTGCCCCGGCTCCGGCGGGTCGGTGAAGGCCGTCCGGCCGTGCAGCACCGCCATGTTGTCGACGAGCAGCAGGTCGCCCCGGCGCAGCGACACCCGTAGGGCGAGGCCCGGTTCGGTGAGGACCTCCTCGAAGGCGTCCAGGGCGGACAGCTGAGCGCCCGTCAGGGGGAGCCCGCGCTCGGCATGACCCCGTCCGATCCAGTAGCGGTTGTACTGCACGTCCAGACGTCCGTCCCGGCGCCGGAAGACGGGGTAGGTGCGGGCGAAGTCCGGGCCGTCGCCGAAGTGGAAGTCCGCGTAGAGCGGCGCGAGCGCCCTCGGTCGGGAGGCGAGCAGCGCGTCGTGGACGGCGTGTCCGCTGACCAGGAGCGACTCACCGCCGGTCGCCGCCGGCCGTACGCACAGCAGGCCCAGCAGCCGCGGCGGCCCCGGGTACATCGCGCGGTCCGTGTGCAGGTCGAGCCCGGCCTCGTCGCGTGCCGCGCCCGCGACCACCAGGCTGTCGGCCGGCCGTGCCGGGTCCTCGGGCCGCACCGTACCGAGCCCCGCCAGGTACCGCCGGGCGACCCGTACGCACTCGCCGTCCGTCAGCCCGTCCAGCCCGATCCCCCGGACCACGGCCAACCCCGGCCCGCGCCGGAGCCGCTCGGCGACCTCGGCCACCGTCCGGCCGGCCGGAACCGCCCAGTCCCGCTCGGTCAACTCCGCCCCCCGCCACACCGAGGGCCCCGCCACCGCGACCAGCCGCTCCATCAACCCCCTCCCTCCCCCGGCCACCCCGGGCCGGGCCCGACGACACCGCGAGGTTAGGCCCCCGCGCCGCGCCGGTCACCCGTTCTGACGCCCCGTCGGACGGATACGACCGGAAACCGCCCTACCCATCGGCCGGGAGGTCCACGCGGCCCCCCGTGTGCGGGCCGGGCGCGTACCCCTCGGCGGCCGGCGGCAGTGCCGCGACGCACGCCGCCGAGCAGGCGTTGACCAACAACGGCAGTGCGTCCGTGGCCACTTGGAGCGTCAGCCACACCTGGTGCAGCCCGCCCCCGGCGATCGGCCGGTCGCAGACGCTGCAGCCGTGGACGGCCGTCGGCCCCCACCGCTTGGGGTCGAGGTCGGTCAGGTCCACTCCGACGGAGTCCCGGACCGGCCGCAGCCGGGGGAACGGCGGGCGGAACTTGTGGTTGCCGAACAGGGCACGCGTGCTCACCGTGCTGCGCACCAGCCGCGTGCAGCGGGTGATCTCGTACGGGAACCAGTGCAGCCGGCCCGAGGTGTACGGGGTGAACTCCTCCAGCGCGGTCATCGCGCCGATCTCCGGCGGGAGGCGGACCAGGTTGCTGCCGTAGAGCACGAGGTGCCGGACGGAGGTCAGCCCGGCGATGCTCGGCGGCAGGGTGACGACCTGCCGCCGCTCCTCCGGGCTCAGCTCCGCCAACGGCCGGAACTCCTCGCGCCCGTCCTCCACCGCCTCGTCCACCAGCTCCAGCAGCCGCAGCCACCCGGGCGCCGAGAGGTCCTGCCGCTCACCGTGGAAACCCACCCGGGCCCGCGGGTGCACAGCCGTCTGGCTGAAGCACCGGCAGGCCTCCCGGCCCGCTCCCCGGTCCGGCCCGCGCATCCAACTCACTCCGCTCCGCATGACGCCACCCTAAGTTCCGGGAGGTGTCCGCTCAGACCCGGGCCACCAAGGCGTACCGCTCGTCGGCGACCGGGCTGCCCCACAACTCCGGTACGGCGCTGAGGTGGTCGACCCGCAGCTCGGTGACCAGCGGCCGGACCGCCGCCGTCAGGCCGTCCGCGCCGATCCCGCCCTGCCAGGGGAGCAGTTCCGCGCCGGCCACGTACGGCTCCGCTTCCGCCTCCGGCCCCGACTCGCGCCACCGACCCTCGACCAGCACCAACTGCCCGCCGGGCCGCAGCCGCCCGACCCACTCGCGCAGCGCGGCCTCGGGGTCGGGCAGCGTCCACAGCAGGTGGCGCGAGAGCAGTACGTCGAACCGCTCGTCCCCGGTCGGCGGCGCCGACGCGTCCCCGACCAGGAACCGGGCCGGAAGGCCGGCCGCGGCCAGCTTCCCGCGCGCCCGCTCGACCATGGCCGGCGCCAGGTCGACGCCCGTCACGCGGTGGCCGGCCTCCGCGAGCAGCAGCGACAACGATCCCGTCCCGCAGCCGAGGTCCAGCACGTCGAGCGGTGCCCCGGCCGGGAGCCAGGAGTCCAGTGACCGCGCCCAGGCCAGCCGGGTGTGAGTGGCCGTCAGACCGTGGTCGGGCTCGTCGTCGAAGGTCGGTGCGGCGGCGTTCCAGTACCCGGCGATGGCGGAGCTTCGGTCGTCCATGTCCGGCATGATCCCGGTCACCACTGACATTTCCGGTAGCCGTCACCCCACCCGCGGACGCGTCCGGCCCCTCCGACTTCCCCTGCCTCCAGCCGCCGATTGTCACCGGCGGATGCCAGGGTCTCCCGGCATGGAGATCGACGAGTTCTGGCAGATCGTGGAGACGGCCCGGCGGCAGCCCGGGCCGGTGGACGAGGCACTGGTGGGCGAACTGACGAAGCGTTCACCGGAGGAGGTGGTCGCGTTCCAGGGGCACCTCGACCGCCTGCGCGAGGCGGTGTACCGCTGGGACGTGTGGGCCGCCGCCTACCTGCTGCACGGCGGCTGCTCCGACGACGGCTTCATGGACTTCCGGGCGGGGCTGATCACCCTCGGCCGGGACTGGTACGAACGGGCCGCCGCCTCGCCCGACGCCCTGGCCGACCACCCCGTGGTCCTCGCCGACGCGCCCGACGCGGACTGCGACGACTTCTTCCAGGAGGGCGTGCTCTACGCCCCCGCCGAGGCCTGGACCCGCCTCACCGGCGAGCGCGACTCCTTCTACCGCGCCGCCGCGCGTCCGGCCGCCACCACCCCGCCCGACATGGGCGAGGACTTCGACTTCGACGACGACGCGGAGATGGCGCGGCGCCTGCCCCGCCTCGCGGCGCTCTACCTCTGAAGCTTTACCAAACGGTCGACCAACGCACGCCGCGTGCCCGGTAGTTTCCAGGGCATCCACCGAACACCACCACAGGCGCCCGCCCCCGGCCGGGCCGCCTGTCGAAAGGACGTGCCGTGAACCTCGTCGACCTTCCCACCGCCGCCGCTCAGCTCCCCGCTGCCTGGAGCTCCCACGTCCTCGCGGAGGTCGGCACCGCCGCCGTCAAGCTCCTCCACATGGACGGCCGCGCCCTCCCTGTTGAGAGCCACCCCACCCCGGAGGTCCTCCTGGTCATCGAGGGTCGCCTCGAACTCCTCGTCGCCGGCACCGAACTCACCCTCGTCGCAGGCGAGTTGTACCACGTACCCGCGCACACCGGACACGCCGTCCGCCCCGGCAGCCACGGCACCCTCCTCATAGTCGAGGTCCCGGAGGAGGACCCCGCCGATTGAACCGGGCCGGCTAGGTCCTGGCCGCGTTCTCGCACCACCAGGAACTGTCCCGTTCCAGGTCCTCCAGGGCCTGGAGGCTGACCTCGACGTGGTCGACGAACTCCGCCGGGAGCCTCACCGCGTGCTCGACGACGTAGTGGGCGAGTCCCTCCGGCCAGAGGTAGACGCCGTCGGTGAGGTCGCGGCTCCCGTTGGGCCTGCCGCACAGGCGGCAGCGCGAGACCCCCATCCACTCCGCAGCGATCTGCCCGTCCTCCAGGTAGCCGGCCACCTGGTGGCGTTCGGCCTCGTCCCACCCGGGGTCGACCAGTGCGGCGGGGTGGGGGAAACGGTCGCTCTCCGCCGTGCCCCAGAAGCCGATCAACCTCACCCTGCGGCGCACGGGCCGCGCCTCCGCCTCCGACATGCCCGCAGCCTGTCACGGCAGGCCACCCGCCGACCAGGAGTCCGACGCGGTCAGCCCTTGTGGCGCTTCGCGTAGCGCTCGCCGGCTCCGCCGACGGCCAGGCCGACCGCCATCATCACCACGTAGCCGAAGACCTCCCACCCCGAGGGGACCAGGAAGCGGGTGAAGCCCAGGAAGTGGATCCAGCCGAACAGCTCGTGCAGCAGCCCGGAGGCGCCGCCGACCAGGAGGACGAAGGCGAGCAGGTTGGCGACGGAGGTGAGCGGCGGGTTCTTCGACGTGCCGGAGGAGGAGCTCATGCCACGACGCTAGCCGGGCCCGCGCGAGTCGGGCATCCTCCGTGAGTCTCGAACCCGCTCGACGAAAGTAGGACGCTAGTGCTGCGACCGGGAACGTTCGCCGGGTTGGCGATGGCACCGCCTGAACCAGTTGGATTGTGCGACGTCCGATTCGGTGTGGGGAGGCATGGTGGTGGAGCCGGTGAGGGTCCGGAGGTTGACCGATCAGGAGGGTCAGCAGTTACAGCGGATCGTGTGTCGGGGCAGCACGAGTTCGGTGCGCTTTTGGCGGGCGTTGATTCTGCTGGCGTCCGCCGGCGGGAACCGGGTCCCGGTGATCGCGAAGCTGGTGCAGGCGGACGAGGACACGGTGCGGGATGTCATTCACCGGTTCAACGAGATCGGGCTGGCCTGTCTGGACCCTCGGTGGACGGGAGGCCGTCCCCGCCTGCTCAGTCCTGACGACTCCGATCAAGGCGCGCTTCGGACCCCTGCGGCAGTTCACCCTCGCCAACTCCAGCCACCCCAACCACACGGTCCAGACCCGCGCACTGCACGCCCACCTGCGCTGGCGCAACGCCAACGCCCGCCATCCCGACATCCTGGGCGCCCAGCGCCGTGAGCGCGCCCGCGTCCGCAGCGAGAAGGGCATCCGCTGGGGAGGCCGGCCGCTCCAAACCGCGGCCTGACCTGGCCGGAAGCCCGTGCAGTCAGAGCGCCAACGATGCGAGCAGCGCATCGAACTTGTCGCAGAGTTCGGTGGCGTCGATGGGATCGATCTCCATCTGCAGGTGACACACCTCGTCGTCACCACTGGGAGTCAAATACACGAAGAAGGCGAACCTGTCTTCGACGGGTTCGGCGCTCAGCCTCAGCGGGTTGTTGCGGCCAGGAGTCACCGCTGCCGAGAATCGAGACCCCGACGGGGCGCGCAAATGGGACAGCACCCGTGCAGCGAAGTCCGCAACCTCCTCCCCGGTGAGGTACGCGGGGAAGTCAGCTGACAGCGACGAGCACCACTCGGCAGTAACCCGCCAGCTGTCCTCGCCGGTCTGAACCAGCTCCAGCCACGAACCATCATCACCGAGGCGTATCTGCGGCTTTTCCATCGTCATACTCCGACCGGTCGCACCCTGGGCCCGTGATCCTACAGAGGCGGCTTCCGCGGCTTCATCAAGCCGCCATGCCCAACACGGCGAACGTTCTCGGTCACAGCACTAGCCGCCGCAGGTGAGGTCCTTCGCAGGAAGGCGGCCCGTGGTGAGGTAGCGATTGACGGGGCCGTCGGCGCAGGACGGGCCGGCCACCACCACGCCGTGGCCCTCGCCGCCGGCGACCGTGACCATCCGGGCGCCGTGCAGGGCGCGCCGCATGCCCCGGGCCATGGCCAGCGTCGTCTTGGGGTCCCACTCGTTCTGCACGATCAGGGCGTTGACCTCGTTGTCCACCACCGTGGCGGGCTCTCGGGCGGCCGACTTCCAGAAGGCGCACGGCTGGATGTTGGCGGCCAGGTCGCCGGCCAGCGGGCGGGTGGCCCGGTCCCGGATCGCGTCCCGGCGGTACTGCTCGGGGTCGCGCGGCCAGCTTCGGGTGTCGCCGCAGAAGACGGCCCAGGCTGCGGCGACCGCGTTGTCCGACGGGGTCTCGACGGCCGCAGCAGCGACGCCGGCCGATCCGCCCGCAGCCGCCGCCGTCTTCAGCGCGACGACCCACGACGTGACGGTCTCGACGTGGACGAAGTCCTCGTACCGCAGCCGGATCGCGTCACCGCTCAGCGTCTCACCGCCGACCGTGATCGGCGTGCGGTCGGCCCGTGCGACCAACTCCCAGAAGCTCGAACGGACTTCGGCGGCCGTCGCTCCCAGCCCGTACGCGGAGTTCCGCGCCGCCGCCCACTCGGTCCAGCGGGTGAAGGCCAGTTCGGCGCCCTCCGACCAGCCGCGGAAGGTGCCCCGCCAGGCGAGGGCCGGGTCGAGGGCGCTGTCGAGCACGAAGCGGTCCGCCCGCCGGGGGAACAGCTGCGTGTAGACGGCGCCCAGGTAGGTGCCGTAGGAGTGGCCGAGGTAGGAGATCCTCCGCTCCCCCAGGGCCGCCCGCACCACGTCCATGTCCCGGGCGGTGTTGCGGGTGGTGAGGTGCGGCAGCAGGTCCGCCGACTTGGACCAGCACTTCTCGGCGACCGACCGCGCCCGGGCCACGTCCTTCTCGAAGGTCGCCGCCGAGTAGGGGTGGTGGACCGTCATCTCGTCCGCCGTCAGGCCGCAGCCGACCGGCGAGCTCTGCCCGACCCCGCGCGGGTCGAACCCGATCAGGTCGTAGCGGTCCCGCACCTCCGCCGACAGCACCGGTTCGATGTCCACGGGCAGGGTCAGCCCGGGGCCGCCCGGTCCGCCGGGGTTCATCAGCAGCACGCCGTGCCGCTTCGCGGGGTCGCCCGCCCTGACCCGCGACACCGCGACGCCGATGGTCCGGCCGCCGGGGTCCGCGTAGTCCAGCGGCACCCTGACCTCGGTGCACTCCAGCCGCGCGTCTCCGTTGACGTCACAGCGCTCCCAGTGGAGTTGCTGCTTGCCGTACCCCTCCACCGAGCCCTCCGCCGCGACTGCGGCCGCCGGGGTGAGCCCGGCCATCAACGCCGCCACCGCGCCCACCGTCAGTGCGGAAATCGTGCGTCCATCTCGCAGAACCATGCCGGCCCCCTGTGCGGAATCAGTACCTCGGATGTCCATCAGTCTCCGATCCGCCACACCCCCTCCCCGTACGACGTCGGGATGGCTTCATGATCCAACTCATGGAGGAGCGGGACGCGCCACCCCCTACGGGAACGCGCCGCGCTGCCCTGACGCCCCGGTCCGCCAGGGCAGCGCCAACCTCGGGCACGCCGAGCGGAGCTGAGGGAACATCAGCACCTGGCCGGCCGCCGTCCTCGGTGGACGCCTTCGCCGAGGGCCACCGCCCCGAGGGGGTTGACGGACCAGAAGTGTGAGTGGTTTATTACTCATATGCAGACGGGACGCCAACGCCAACTCTCCACCGCCGACGAACGCCGCGAGACGGTGCTCCGCACCGCCATCGGCGCCTTCGCGGCCCGGGGGTACTTCGGCACCACGACCACCGAGGTCGCCAAGGCCGCCGGGATCTCCCAGGCGTACGTGTACCGGCTGTTCCCGAGCAAGGAGGCACTGTTCGCCGCCGTGGTCGAGCACTGCTTCGTCCAGGTCCGCGCCGCACTCGAACGCGGCGCGGCCGAGGCGAAGGGCAGCACGGCGGAGGCGGTCCTCACCTCGATGGGGGACGCGTACGCCAAGCTGATCAGCGACAACGACCTGCTCCTGGTCCAGTTGCACGCCCAGGCGGCCGCCGTCTCGGTGCCGGCCGTCCGCGACGCGGTCCGGGCGGGGTACGCCCGGGTGGTGGAGTACGTGCGGGGCGCCTCCGGCGGGGACGAGCGGCAGGTGCAGGAGTTCTTCGCGGTGGGCATGCTCTGCCACCTCATCGTCTCGCTCGACGTCGAGTCGGTGGACGCGCCGTGGACCCGCACGCTCAGCGCCGGGATCACGCACTACTGAGAGCAGCAGGCGGTCCTGACGGGCCGCCACTCTCAGGCCCGAAGAGTGAGTGATCAACCACTCATCAGCAGAGTCCAAGGGGGGACACCATGCACCGCACCGCACTCACCACCCTCGCCACGGCCCAGTTCACCGTGGTCCTCAGCACCTCCGTGGTGAACGTCGCCCTGCCGCAGATCCGCGACGGCGCCGGCCTCTCCCCCGACGGCACGGCCTGGGTGGTCAACGCCTACGGGCTGGCCTTCGGGGCCCTGCTCCTGCTCGGCGGCCGGGCGGCCGACCTGCTCGGGCCGCGCCGGGTGCTGACCGCCGGGCTGGCCCTGTTCGCCGCCGCCTCGGTGGCGGCCGGGCTCGCCGACGGCCCCTGGCTGCTCGTCGGTTCCCGGGCCGTGCAGGGGATCGGCGCGGCGGCCGCCGCCCCCGCCGCACTCGCCCTGCTGGTGGGGCTCTTCCCGCCGGGGGCCGCCCGGGCCCGGGCGCTCGGGGTCTGGGGCGCGGTCTCGGGAGCGGGCGGGGCGGCCGGGGTGCTGCTCGGCGGGGTGCTCACCGAGGCGGTCGGCTGGCGCTGGATCTTCCACGTCTGCGCGCTCCTCGCCGCGCTGGCCCTCGCCGCCGCGCTCCGCACCGTCCCGCCCGACGCCCCGCGCGGAGGTGTCGCACCGTCAGCCGGCCTGCCCGGGGCGCTCGTCGGCGCCGCCGCGGTCGTCGCCCTGGTCCAGGGCCTGACCTCGGCCCGCGCCGACGGCTGGGCCTCCCCCGCGGTGCTGGGCCCGCTCGCCGCCGCCGCTCTGCTCCTCCTGCTCTTCCGCCGGACCCAACGACGCTCGGCCGCACCGCTGGTGCCGCCCGGACTGCTGGGCAGCGGCAGCGTCCGCCCGGCCAACCTGCTGATGGCCCTGCTCGGTGCCGTCTGGGTCGGACTGTTCTTCTTCCTCCCGCTCCTCCAGCAACAGGTGCTCGGCGCCGGCCCCTTGGCCACCGGCCTGGCCCAACTCCCGCTCGCCGTCGCCAACATGGCGGGCGCCGCACTCGCGCCACGGCTGGTCGGGACGCTCGGCCCGCACCGGGCCCTGGCCACCGCCCTGCTCGCCCAGGCCGCCGGACTGCTCTGGCTGGCGCTGCTCGCCGCCCCCGGCACCGCGCTCGCCGCACTGACCGCACCGACCGTGCTGATCGGCCTCGGCCTCGGCGCCGCCTTCGTCCAGCTCACCGGCGCGGCGGTGGACGGGGTCCGGCCGGAGCACACCGGCGTGGCCGGCGGGCTGGTGAACACCACCCGCCAACTGGGCGGCGCCATCGGCCTGGCCCTGCTCTCCACCGCCTCCGCCGCCACCCCGGCCACCACCCACCGCACCGCCTTCCTGCTCACCGCCGCGCTGGCCACCACGGCCGCCGCGCTCACTCCCTTCCTCCGCAAGACCATCACCGAAGGAGCCACCCGATGAACGCCCAGAACACCCAGCACGCCCAGCACATCCAGATCGACCGCACCGCCCCCGCCGTCGTCGAACTCTCCACCACCGTCCGGGCCCCGCTCACCCGCCTCTGGAACCTGCACACCGACATCGCCGCCTGGCCGAGCTGGCTGCCCGACGTCGACCGCGCCGAGACCGACGGCGGCCCGCTCACCGTCGGCTCGGTCTTCCGCTGGCACACCCACGGCCTGGACATCACCTCCACCGTGCTGGAGCTGGTCCCCGGCGAGCGGATCGTCTGGGGCGGCCCGGCCCACGGCATCGAGGGCGTCCACGTCTGGACCTTCGAGCAGACCGCCCCGGACGAGGTGACCGTCCGCACCGAGGAGTCCTGGAGCGGCGCCCCCGTCGACGCCGAGCCCGAGGCGCTCGGCCAGGCCCTCCGGCAGTCGCTGGAGAGCTGGCTCACCACGCTCCGCACCACCGCCGAAGCCCGCTGACCCCCGCCACTCCCGGAAGGACCGCCACCATGAGCGCCAAGCCCCCGTACCTGACCGGCCACTACACCCCCGTCGCCGACGAGACCACCGCCACCGGCCTCACCGTCGAGGGCACCCTGCCGCCCGAGCTGACGGGCCGTCTGATCCGCAACAGCCACAACCCCAAGCCCGGCATCACCCCCACCCACTGGTTCAAGGGCAGCGGCATGGTGCACGGCATCCGGCTCCGCGACGGCCGCGCCGAGTGGTACCGCAACCGCTGGGTGCACACCCCCGCCCTGGACGGCGCCCCGTACCTGACCGAGCACGGCCCCGACCTGACCGCCAGCACCGCCGGCACCCACGTGATCGAGCACGGCGGCCGCCTGCTGGCGCTCTCCGAGGCGGCCCTGCCGTTCGAGCTGACCCCCGGGCTGGAGACCGTCGGCGCCTTCGACTGGGAGGGGAAGCTCACCACCGCGATGACCGCCCACCCCAAGGAGGACCCGACCACCGGCGAACTGCACTTCTTCGCCTCCTCGCCCCTCCCGCCGTACCTGGTCCACCACGTCTCCTCCCCCGACGGCAAGGAGCTGCGCAGCCAGGAGGTGCCGGGCGCTACCGCCGCGCTGAAGCACGACTTCGCGCTGACCGAGCGGTACGTGGTCTTCCTGGAGGGCTCGGTCACCTTCGACCCCGCCGAGCACTCCGGCATCCCGTACGGCTGGAGCGACACCCAGCCGTCCCGGATCGGGGTGATGCCGCGCGGCGCCGGCGGGGCGGCCCGGGTGCGCTGGTTCGACGTGGCGCCGGGCTACGCGATGCACCTGGCCAACGCCTACGAGGACGCCGACGGACGGATCGTCGTCGAGGGCCCGTCGGTGGGGCGGCAGGGCTGGCAGCGCTCCTGGAACTGGTGGGTCGGGGCGCCGGACCGCGGGGCCGAGCCCAACTCGGGCGCGTACGCGACCCGGTGGACGGTGGACCTGGCCACCGGCCGGGTGGCCGAGGAGCGGACGGACGACCTGGTGGTGGAGTTCCCGACCATCAACGACGCCCGCACCGGGCAGCACCACCGCTACCAGTACGCCCTCTCCTTCCCGGACGACCTCGGCATCGGCAACCACGCCCTGGTGAAGTACGACCGCAGCACCGGCGCCCGCCGGCTGCGCCCCTTCGGCACCGGGCAGCTCCCCAGCGAGGCGGTCTTCGTCGAGGCGGCGGACGGCGGCGGGGCCGAGGACGCCGGGTACCTGCTGACCGTCGTCAGCGACCTCAACGCGGACGCCTCCCGGCTGCTGGTGGTCGATGCCTCCGACCTGGCGACGGTCGCCACCGTGCACCTCCCCCGCCGGGTCCCGGCCATGATCCACGGTTCCTGGATCCCGGACGCCGCACTGGCCGGATGACCCGGGAGAACCCCCGGAAGGCCTGCTGCGGCAAGGGCCTCCGACCCTGGCGCGCGCCGGGCCGGAGGCCCTCCGCACGCCGTCGCGCGCCTCCGCACGCCCGCTCGGCGACACCCTGCGCGGTTGGCTGACGGAGAGTCGGTAGGCTGATGCTCGTCCCAGCCGCGATAGCGGTGCCGCGCCAAGGAGGAACGACTGAGCATGCCAGGCCCCGACTCGGAAGCCGCAGCCGTGCGCGACGCCTCGCTGCCCGCCCGCGCCAAGATCGCCGTGACGGCCGGCCGGATGGCCGCCGCCCTGTCGCAGAAGGCCGGCCGGGGCAGTGGTTCGGTGATCGGCGGCAAGATCGCCCTCAAGCTCGACCCGGACCTGCTGGCGACCCTCTCCGACCACCTCGACGTGGTCCTGGTCTCGGCCACCAACGGCAAGACCACCACCACCCGCCTGATCGCGGAGGCCCTGCGCGCGGCCGGCCCGGTGGTCTCCAACGCCCTCGGCGCCAACATGCCGGCCGGCATCACCGCCGCCCTGGCCGGTGGCGGCGACGCCCGCTTCGGCGTGATCGAGGTCGACGAGAAGTACCTGGCCGGGGTCGCCCGCGACACCCGCCCCAAGGCCATAGCGCTGCTCAACCTCTCCCGCGACCAGCTGGACCGCGCCGCCGAGACCCGCATGATGGCGGAGAAGTGGCGCGAGGGCCTCAAGGACACCGACGCGGTGATCGTGGCCAACGCCGACGACCCGCTGGTGACCTGGGCCGCCTCCTCCTGCCGCAAGGTGGTCTGGGTGGCCGCCGGTCAGGCGTGGAAGGAGGACGCCTGGTCCTGCCCGTCCTGCGGCGGTGTGATGCAGCGTCCGGGCGACGACTGGTTCTGCCAGGACTGCGGCTTCCGCCGTCCGCAGCCCCACTGGGCGCTCCAGGGCACCCATGTGATCGACCCTCAGCGCGGCGCCTGGCCGATCCAGCTCCAGCTGCCGGGCCGGGCCAACCTCGCCAACGCGACCAGCTCGGCCGCCGTGGCCGCCGTCTTCGGCGTCGCCCCGCAGGTGGCGCTGCAGCGGATGCAGGCGGTCACCGCGGTGGCCGGCCGCTACGACGTGGTGCAGTACCTGGGCCGCGACGTCCGCCTGCTGCTGGCCAAGAACCCGGCCGGCTGGCTGGAGACCTTCTCGCTGATCGACCAGCCCCCGGCCCCGGTGGTGCTCGCGGTCAACGCGCTGGACGCGGACGGCACCGACACCTCCTGGCTCTGGGACGTGGACTACGAGCGCCTGTCCGGCCACCCGATCTTCGTGATGGGCCAGCGCAAGCTGGACCTCGCGGTCCGGCTGGAGGTCGCGGGCCTCCAGTTCCACGTGGTCGACACCCTGGAGCAGGCCGTCCAGATGGCCCCGCCCGGGCGGATCGAGGCGATCGCCAACTACACCGCGTTCCAGCAGCTCCGGAAGGCGGTGGCGAACTGATGTCGAACCCGTACCAGGACCCGAACTACACCCCCCAGGTCCACCCCCAGCAGCCCGCGCCGGCCGCACCGGCCCAGCCGCAGCAGCCGCCGCAGGCGCAGGCTCAGTACGGAAGGTCCCAGCGGATGACCGAGAGCACCCTGCGGCTGGTCTGGGTCTACCCCGACCTGCTGTCCACCTACGGCGACCGCGGCAACGCGCTCGTGGTGGAGCGCCGGGCCCGCCAGCGCGGGCTCAACGTCCAGCGGATCGACGTCCGTTCGGACCAGGCGGTGCCGACCAGCGGTGACATCTACCTGATCGGCGGCGGCGAGGACCGCCCGCAGCGGCTGGCCGCCGAGCGGCTGGCGGCGGACCAGGGCCTGGTCCGGGCGGCCGAGAACGGCGCGATCATCTTCTCGGTCTGCGCCGGGTACCAGATCCTCGGCCACGAGTTCCTCAACGACCGGGGCGAGCGCCAGCCGGGCCTCGGCCTGCTGGACGTCTGGACCGGCCGCGGCGAGGGCGCCCGCTGCGTCGGCGACGTGCTCGCCGAGACGGACCCCCAGCTGAACCTCCCTCAGCTCACCGGCTTCGAGAACCACCAGGGCGTCACTCACCTGGGCCAGGGCGTGCGGCCCTTCGCCACGGTGCAGGTCGGCAACGGCAACGGCACCGGTGACGGCACCGAGGGCGCCTGGCGGGACACCGTCTTCGGTACCTACCTGCACGGGCCCGTGATGGCCCGCAACCCCCAGGTGGCCGACATGCTCATCAAGTTGGCGCTGGACGTGAACGCGCTGCCGCCGGCCGACACCACCTGGTACGACGCGCTGCGCGCGGAGCGGATCGCGGCGGCCCGTCAGCCCGCCTGACCTGTCCGCTGGTTGGGCGGGGGCTGCTGCCCCCGCCCGATCCGGGCCAGAATAGAGACCTCGAACGCACACCCTCCTCGGCGTTCGGTGCAGTACCGCGGGGGCCACTTCAAAGGTGACGTGGCCCGCGTCGGCGCCTGCCCGGCCGGACACGGGCGCCTTTATGGTGGAAGTCCGGCTGTCCCATCTGCTCGGGAGTTGCAAAACAATGCGTATCGGAGTGCTGACCAGCGGCGGTGACTGCCCCGGCCTGAACGCCGTGATCCGTTCCGTGGTCCACCGGGGGGTGGTCGACCACGGCGACGAGATCATCGGTTTCCAGGACGGCTGGCGTGGGCTCCTGGAGGGTGTCCACCGTCCGCTGACCCTCGACTCGGTGAGCGGCATCCTGGCCCAGGGCGGCACCATCCTCGGCTCCTCGCGGGTCCAGCCGAGCCACCTGCGGGACGGCGTGGAGCGGGCCAAGCAGCTCTGCGCCGACCTCGGGATCGACGCCGTCATCCCGATCGGCGGCGAGGGCACGCTCAAGGCCGCGAAGCTGATGAGCGACGCCGGCCTGCCGGTGGTCGGCGTCCCGAAGACCATCGACAACGACATCGCCTGCACCGACGTCACCTTCGGCTTCGACACCGCCGTCTCGGTCGCCACCGAGGCGCTGGACCGGCTGAAGACCACCGCCGAGTCGCACCAGCGCGTCATGGTGGTCGAGGTGATGGGCCGTCACACCGGCTGGATCGCGCTCAACGCGGGCATGGCGGCCGGCGCCCACGCCATCGTGGTGCCGGAGCGGCCGTTCCACATCGACAAGCTGACCGAGGTCGTGGGCGAGCGCTTCGACCGCGGCAAGAAGTTCGCCATCGTGGTCTGCGCCGAGGGCGCCAAGCCCGAGCCCGGCTCCATGCACTGGGAGGAGGGCGTCAAGGACATCTACGGCCACGAGCGGTTCACCGGGATCGCCAACCAGCTCTCCCGCGAGCTGGAGCACCGCCTGGGCAAGGAGGCCAAGCCGGTCATCCTCGGCCACACCCAGCGCGGCGGCACCCCGACCGCCTACGACCGCGTCCTCGCCACCCGCTTCGGCTGGCACGCCGTCGAGGCCGCCCACAAGGGCGCCTTCGGCCACATCACCGCGCTCCAGGGCACCGAGATCAAGCTGGTCCCGCTGGCCGACGCGGTGGCCGACCTGAAGACCGTCCCGGCCGAGCGCTACACCGAGGCCGAGACCGTCATCTGACGCACCGTCGCACGCCGAAGGGCGGGCCTCCCTCCTGGGAGGCCCGCCCTTCGCCGCACCCGGGGTCAGGGGACGGCGATGGCGTCGATCTCGAAGAGCATGCCCGGCAGGGCGAGCGCGGCGACCCCGGAGAGGGTCTGGGCCGGGGGCTCGTCCCCCCAGACGGCGGTGAGCTGCTCCAGCAGGACGCCGAGCTTCGCCAGGTCGTGGTCGACCACGTAGCTGCCGAGGCGGACGACGTTCTCGTACCCGAGGCCCACGGCGGCCAGCGCGGTGCCGAGGTTGGCCAGCGCGATCCGGACCTGCTCGGCGAAGTCGGCCTCGACCACGTTGCCCTCCGCGTCGGCGGCGTACTGGCCGGCGATGTAGGCGGTGCCGTCGGCGGTGACGACGGCCTGGCTGTAGCCGAAGGCGGTGGGGTTGACGACGGTGTGCGGCATGGTTCTCTGTCCCCTCGATAACCTGGATGTTTCATGTCCGGAATATGGCTCTGAAGAACTCCCGCCCAGGGGACGGGAGTTCAGGCGTCGGCGAACCAGCGGCGGACCCGGCCCGGCACGCCCGGACTGCTCCGCTCCACCTGCGCCATCAGCTCGGCCAGCGTCTGCGCGGCCAGCTCCCGGCGCCAGGCCAGCTCGGCCCGGCCCATCGCCCGGTCGATCAGGCAACTCTCCGGCTCGCGCCCCGGCGCCTGCGCACCGGGTCCGCGCCCGATGATGTCGGCGCACCGGAAGGCCGGCTCCGGCCCCTCGATCGCCGCCACCACGTCCATCAGCGTGATCCGCTCCGGCTCCCGGGCCAGCCGGAAGCCGCCCCTCGGGCCGGAGACCGAGCTGACGATGCCGGCCCGGGCCAGCGCCTGGAGCTGCTTGTTCAGATAGGCGGGCGGCAGTTCGTAGTAGGCCGCCAGCTTCACCGCGGGCAGCGCCCGGGCACCCTCGACCCAGGCCAGGTTGAGGCAGCAGTGCAGGGCCCACTCGACACCCTCACTCATCTTCACAACCTGGACCCTACATGTCCAGAATAGCGGCGGCAAGCGCGCCCTGACGGCCCGTCGGCCACCCGGCGGTTAGCGTACGAGGAGAGCCAGCCACGACCGACCGGAAGGACACAGGCCCGATGGAGATCCTCGCCTACGGAGTCCAGGCCGACGAGCAGCCGATGCTGCGCGCCGCCTTCGAGGACGGCTACCGGCTGCGCACCCTCGCGGTCTTCCTCAACGCCGACACCGCCCCGCTGGCCGCCGGCTACCCGGCGCTGAGCACCAGCGTCAACTGCGAGCTCGACGCCGAGGTGCTCGGCCTGCTGGCCGAGGGCGGCACCAAGCTGATCGCCCAGCGCTCCACCGGCTTCAACAACATCGACCTGGAGGCCGCGGCGGAGCTCGGCCTGACCGTCTCCCGGGTCTCCTACTACTCCCCCTACGCGGTGGCCGAACACGCCTGGACCCTCGCCCTCGCGGTCAACCGCCGCCTCTCCCGCGCCGCCAACCGCTCCCGCGAGTTCGACTTCCGGCTGGACGGGCTGATGGGCCGTGACGTCCACGGCATGACGGTCGGGGTGATCGGCACCGGCAAGATCGGCGAGTGCTTCGCCCGGATCGCTGCCGGCTTCGGCACCGAGCTGCTCGGCTGGGACATCGCGGAGAACCCGGCCTGCCGGGAGCTCGGCATGACCTACGTCCCCCGGGAGGAGCTGCTGGAGCGCAGCGACCTGATCAGCCTGCACGTCCCACTGCTCCCCGACACCCACCACCTGATCGACTCGGCCGCGCTGGCCCGGATGAAGGACGACGCCATCCTGGTCAACTCCAGCCGGGGCGGCCTGGTGGACACCGCCGCCCTGGTCGAGACCCTGCGCGAGGGCCGCCTGGCCGGGGTCGGCCTGGACGTCTACGAGGAGGAGACCGGCGTCTTCTTCTACGACCGCTCCATGGAGGGCATCCACGACGACGTGCTGGCCCGCCTGATCAGCTTCCCGCAGGTGCTGGTCACCTCCCACCAGGCCTACTTCACCCGCACCGCCGTCGGCCAGATCATCGACGCCACCGTCCGCAACGTCACCGACTTCGAGGCCGGCCACCGAAGCGAGAACACCCTGGTCCCGACGGGCGGCAGGTGAGCCGAGGACCGCGCTCCTCCTGGCCTTGACGGGCCGGGAGGGGTACACCTGGGCACATGGCTCCGAATTCGGACCCGCCCGGGAGCGACGCCGGGACCGACGCCGTCACCGGCTCCGACGGCCGGCGCCGACGGTGGCGGCCCCGGCTGGTCCCGCGCACCGTGGCGGGCCAGGTCTTCGTCCTCCAGCTCGTGATCGTGCTCCTGCTGGTGGTCACGATCGGCGTGGAGTCCGTGGTGCGGGCGCAGCGCGACAGCGCGAACGAGGCCCGGCTGCGCTCCCTCGCGGTGGCCGAGACCTTCGCCAGCTCGCCCGGTCTGGTCGAGGCGCTGCGCTCCCCCGACCCGACCGCCGTGCTCCAGCCGAAGGCCGAGGCGGCGCGGATCGGGTCGGGGGTCGACTTCGTGGTCGTGCTGAACACCGACGCGATCCGCTACACCCACCCCATGACCGACCGGATCGGCAAGAAGTTCGTCGGCACCACGGCGCCGGTGCTGGCCGGCGAGTCGATCACCGAACAGGTCAACGGCACCATCGGTCCGCTGGTGCAGGCCGTGGTCCCGGTGCGCGACGACGCGGGGCAAGTGGTCGGTATGGTCTCGGCGGGCATCAGGATCAGCCGGGTCAGCGACAGCGCCGAGCGGCAGCTGCCCGTGCTGCTCGGCAGCGCCGCCGCCGCCCTAGCCCTGGCCACCCTCGGCGCCGCCCTGGTCAGCCGCCGGCTCCGCCGGCAGACCCGCGGCCTCGGGCCGTCCGAGATGACCCGGATGTACGAGCACCACGACGCGGTGCTGCACGCGGTCCGCGAGGGCGTGCTGATCCTGGACCGGGACGGCCGGCTGCTGCTGGCCAACGATGAGGCCGAGCGGCTGCTGGGGCTGCCCGCCGACGCCGAGGGCCGACGCGTCGGCGAGCTCGGGCTCGACCCCAGGGCAGCCGAGCTGCTCGCCTCCGGACGGCCCGTCACCGACGAGGTGCTGGCGGCCGGGGAGCGGCTGCTGGCGGTCAACGTCCGGCCCACCGACCGGCACGGCGGCCCGCCCGGGCTGGTGGCCACGCTGCGCGACACCACCGAGCTCCGCGCCCTCTCCGGGAAGGCCGAGCTGGCCCGCGACCGGCTGGAGCTGCTGTACGGGGCGGGCCTGGCGGTCGGCACCACGCTGGACGTGACGCGGACCGCCCAGGAGCTGGCCGAGCTGGCCGTCCCCGCCTTCGCGGACCACGTCACGGTGGACCTGGCCGAGCCCGTGCTCCGCGGCGAGGAGCCCCCGGCCGGGGCGCCGATGCGGCGGGCCGGGCTGAGCCCGGCCGGCCCCGGGAGCCCCTTCATCCCGCTGGGCGAACCGGTCCCGCTGGTCCCCGGCACACCGCGCGCCCGCAGTCTGGGCAGCGGGCACCCGGTGGCCGAGGCCGACCTCGACGAGACCCTGACCGCCTGGAGCGCGCACAACCCCCGGCACGCGCGGCTGGTGCGCGAGCACGGCGTCCACGCCATGCTCGCGGTGCCGCTGCGGGCCCGGGGCGTGGTGCTGGGGATCGCCACCTTCTGGCGGGCCGGGCCGCGGGAGGCCTTCGACCCGGAGGACGCGGCGCTCGGCGAGGGGCTGGTGGCCCGGGCGGCCGTCGCCATCGACAACGCCCGCCGCTACACCCGCGAGCACACCATGGCCGTCACCCTCCAGCGCAGCCTGCTGCCGGGCGGGCTGCCCGAGCAGGACGCCCTGGAGGTGGCCCGCCGTTACCTGCCCGCGCAGGCCGGTGTCGGCGGCGACTGGTTCGACGTCATCCCGCTGCCCGGGGCCCGGGTCGCGCTGGTGGTCGGCGACGTGGTCGGGCACGGGCTGCACGCCGCCGCCACCATGGGACGGCTGCGCACCGCGGTGCACAACTTCTCCTCCCTCGACCTGCCGCCGGACGAACTCCTCGGCCTGATGGACGACCTGGTCAACCGGATCGACCAGGAGCAGGCCGCCGACCACGACAAGGCGCCGATCACCGGAGCCACCTGCCTGTACGCGGTCTACGACCCGGTCTCGCGGCGCTGCACCGTGGCGCGGGCCGGGCACCTGCCGCCGGCGGTGGTCCACCCCGACGGCACGGTGGAGTTCCCGGACGTCCCCGCCGGCCCCCCGCTCGGCCTGGTCGGCCTGCCCTTCGAGACGGCGGAGCTGGACCTGCCCGAGGGCTCCAAGCTGGTCCTCTACACCGACGGCCTGGTCGAGGTCCGCGGCCACGACATCGACCGCGGGCTCGACCAGCTGGCCGCCGCCCTCGCCCGCCCGGACCGCGACCCGGAGCAGACCTGCGAGGACGTGCTCGGCGCCCTGCCGTCCACCGCCCCGACCGACGACGTCGCCCTGCTGGTCGCCCGCACGCGCGCCCTGACCGACCGTCAGGTCCGGGTCTGGGACGTGCCCGCGGAGCCCACCGCCGTGCGCGCGGTCCGCGCGGAGGTGGCGCGGCTGCTGACCGACTGGGGCCTGGACGAGCTCGCCTTCACCACCGAACTGATCCTCAGCGAGCTGGTCACCAACGCCATCCGCTACGGCCGCGCCCCGATCAAGGTCCGTCTGCTCCGCACCCGCACCCTGGTCTGCGAGGTCTGGGACGGCAGCGGCACCTCCCCCCACCTGCGGTACGCGGCCACCACCGACGAGGGCGGGCGCGGGCTCTTCCTGGTCGCCCAGTGCTCCGACCGCTGGGGCACCCGGTACACCGGCAGCGGCAAGGTCATCTGGGCCGAGCAGCGGCTGCCCTGATCAGCGGACCGTCAGGGTGCCCTTCATGGTGGTCGGGTGCAGCGTGCAGAAGAAGGGGTAACTCCCGGGCGTGGACGGGGCGGTGATGGTCTTGGACTGCCCCCGGGAGAGGGTGCCGGTGTCGAAGCCGCCGCTGCCGGTCGCGGTGAGCGTGTGTGCGGTGCCGTCCTCGTTGGTCACGGTGATCCTGGCCCCCGGCGCGACGGTGAGCTCGGCCGGGGTGAAGGTGAAGTCGCGGATGACGACGGTGGTGGCGGTCGCCGCCGTGGAGGCGCCGGCCGACGGGCTCGCCGAAGCCGAGGCCGAGGCCGTTGCGGAGGCGGAGGCGGTGGCGGAGGCGGAGGCCGTGGCGGAGCGGGAAGCCGACGGGCTGGCCGAGGCCGTGGCGGCGGGGGTGGGCGTCGTACTGGGCCCGCCCCCGCCGTCCTTGTCGTCCGAGCAGCCCGCCGCCCCGAGCAGCAGCACGGCCACGGCCACGGTCGCGGTGCACCGACGGGCACGGCCGGTGGTAGGGCGGATCGGCATCGGATCATCCTCCGGGGTGCGGCCTGGGTCGGGCCGCACCATCAGCGCACACCCGACGTGCCGTCACGCCGCCGCCCCTCCGACCGCGGCCGAGGTTCACCCGACCGGCGGGTGGGGTCAGCGCTGGAGGGCCGTGTTCAGGGTCTGCCAGAGCGGCTTGGTGGCGTAGGGGATCATGTCCTCGGCGTAGTACCACCAGAAGTGGCCGCCCACGTAGTAGGGCAGGTCGATCTTCAGGCCGTAGTAGTACGTCAGCATGGCCTGGGCCGCCGCCTGGGTGGAGGAGGTGGCGGCGTCGGGGAGGCCGATCTCGCCGAAGCCGAGCTTGGCGTTCGGGTAGAGGGCGTGCAGCTGCTGGAAGTAGGAGGTCCAAGTCGCCGCGCTGGGGCGGATGTTGTTGCACTGGCCCTCGTAGTAGCTGAGGGTCACGTAGTCCAGGCCGTTGCGCATGTCCTCCGGGACGTACTGCTTGGTGAAGGCCAGCGGGTCGAGCTCGGAGGGGCCGTTGCCGCAGCCGATGTCGTAGTAGAGGGTCAGCGCGCTGCGCTTGCCGGCCGCCTCGACCTGGCGGTAGGCGTCGGTGATCTTGGTGGAGACGTCGGCGTAGCTGCCGAGCCAGTTGCCGTTGACCTCGTTGCCGATCTCCCAGACGTCCACCTTGCCGCCGAAGGCGTTCAGGTACTGGGCGACGCGGTCGTGGTAGGCCTGGGGCGAGAAGTTCTTGACGAACTCGGAGTCCAGGATCTCGCCCATGAGGTAGCTGACGGGCTGGAGTTGGTCGACCGCCGCGGTGTAGGAGCTCGGGCCCTCGGTCTCGTCGAAGACCAGGCGGGTGGTCGGGGTGCGCGCCAGGTGGCGCGAGGAGTCCACGATGGCGGAGAGCTTGGAGACGTCGTCGACGGTGACGCCGTAGAGCGGGTCCGGCAGCGCGCGCATGCCTGCGGGCGTGCTGGGCGCCGCCGTCGGGGTCGGGCTCGGGGTGGGGGTGGGGGTGGGCGTCGGACTCGGACTCGGCGAGGGCGTCGGCGTCGGCGAGGGCGTCGGGGTGGGGGTGGGCGTCGGGGTGGGGGTGGGCGTCGGGGTGGGAGTCGGCGCCGTGCCCACGGTCAGGGTGTGGGTGGGCAGGTTGTGCCAGCGGCCGTCGAGGCCCCGCCAGCGGCCGAACTCCGTGTAGGTGCCGGCCGGCAGGTCGAGTGCGCCGGTGGTGACGGTGGTTCCGCTCGGGCAGATCCGGACGTTCCGGGCCGCGCCGGGGAAGTCGGTCCGGCGGCCGGCCGCGTCGCGGACGGCGACCCCGACGCTGTCCGCGGTGAAGCAGCGCGAGGAGTGCACGGCGAGCGAGGCCGTGACCGAGGGTCCGGCGACCGCCGGGGCCGGGGTGATCCGGTCCTCGACGACGGTCGGACCGCTGGCGGACGCCTGGGTGCTGACCAGGAGGGGCAGGGCGAGCAGGCCGGCTGCGGCCACCGCGCCGACCCGTACAGGGGTGGCAGAAAAGCGCATGGACAGGTTCCTCTGCGACGCCTGCGAGGTGAGCTGTCGGGTTCGGACCGGAGGTACGGCCCGGCCGCGGCTGTGGGAGCGGCTTCACCCCGAGCCTGCGGCGGCCACCGCGGACGCACGGGCGCTGGCGGGGGGCAGCAGGCGGCTGACCTGGTTCCCCCGCTCCCGTCCGTGTCCGTGCTCGAAAGGCCACCGGCGGGTGGACGGGATTCGGCGTCCCACCGGAGGGGCCCGCGCGGAGCGGGCGACTCGGAGCAGGCTAGCAGCCGTTCCGACGCGTACGAGTCGGTGAGCGGTGCTGTAGCGCAGCTCACAGACCGGACGCGCCGGTTCAGGCCGTCCGGTGCCGGGAGCGCAGGCCGGCCGGGGTCGGGCGGAAGCCGCAGGCCCCCTCGTAGAAGTCGGCGTTCTCGGGCTCGTAGTCCACGTGCACCCAGTCGCAACCGGCGCGGAAGGCCTCCTCGGCCACCGCGTCGACCAACCGCTTTCCGATGCCGAGGCGTTGGTGGTCGGGGTGGACGGCGGTGTCCAGCACGAAGGCGTGCCTTCCGCCGTCCCAGACCGCGTGGACGAAGCCGACCAGCCGCTCGGCCTCGAAGGCACCGACCCAGGTGAGGCTGTGCCGCTCCAGCCGGCTCGCCCACGGCGTGACGGCCGGCCCGGCGTCCGCGCCGAAGGCCCGCGCGTGCAGCTCGGACAGCTCCCGGTCGTCGACTCCGAACCGAACCCTCAACTCGACTACGGCCACGCCGATTTCACCCGTCCTCTCGCTCGACGCCCGTCGGGCGTCGGCGACCAGCCTAGGGGCGGTCAGTGGGTGCCCGTGACGCGGAGGGAGGCCCGGAGGGTGGTGCCGTCCGTGCTGGTGGCCAGGATGCGGCCGGAGCGGTGCCAGTAGGTGACCGCGTCCGCGTGCTGCCGCAGCCCCGGGGCGTGCCGGAGGTCGGCCCCGGGGAAGTGGACGGTCGCAGCCGGGACGGCGCTCGGACCGCTGCCCGCGTGGAGCAGGATGCCGGTGCCCGCAGCGTCGAGGGCCGGGAGGGCCCAGTGGTCGCCGTCGCCGATCGGGCCGTCCGGCTCGGCGGCCGCGAGCCGGTGGCCGGGGCCGGTGCCGGTCACCAGCCGCAGGACGGTGCTGTCGTCGTCCGACGGTCCGTCGGCCTCGGGCTGCTCGGCGGCGAGCAACCCCCCGGCCGCCAAGGGGACGGACTGCCCCGGCTGGTACCCCTCCAGCCGCTGCCGGGAGCGCAGTTGCCAGCCCGGCAGCTCCCAGTGCCAGAGTTCGAGCAGGGGTGAGCCGTCGGGCAGCGCCGAGGCCACGACCGCCGCGCAGCCGTCGGCCGAGCGGGCCACGCCGCTCACCAGCCTCTCCTCGCGCCCGAGTTCGCGCCAGACCGCGGTCGGTCCGGAGGCGAGGGCGTCCAGCACCACGATGCCGTCGCCGTCAGCGGTGATCAGGTGGCGTCCGTCGTAGGAGCGGGCCAGCCAGGAGGCGCGCAGGGTCGTCCAGGGCCGGACGGTGCGGGTCGCGAGGTCCAGCCGCGAGACCTCGCGGGTCTGCCCGTAGGAGGCCACCAGCAGGGCGGACCCGCCGTGGTCGGCGAGCACCAACTGGTCGGCGGGCACGTCCCACTGGGCCTTGGTACGACCGTCCGGGGTGAGCAGCCGCACGCCCGCCTGGCCGCAGGCGACCAGGACGGAGCCGGAGCCCAGCAGGGCGGCGTCCAGCACCGGCAGCGTGCCGGGGCGGTCGGCGGCGGTGTGCCCGACGGCCCCCGAGGCGCCGCGCGTGGCCGGTCGGCGGCGTGGCTTGGCGAGGTCGGCCGCCACCAGCGGGTCGGCCCGGCCGAGCAGCCGTTGGTGACGGGCCCGCTCCTCCCGCTCGGGAAGGCTCCCTCCGAGCCCGCCGTCGCGGACCACCGCGCGGGCCGCCGCCGTGGCCAGCTCGCGGTCCACCGCCGGGTCGGCGGCGGGCAGTTGGGCCAGCCCGGCGGCCAGCACCGAGCGGCCGGTGAGGGCCGGGTCCCCCGTACTGTCGAGCACGGCCAGCGCGAGTGCCCGGGTGGCGTCGCCGGCGCCGAGCGCCAGTAGGTAGGGCAGGGCGCGGCTGCGGGTCGGGCCGCCGAGGGCGACCGCCGCGCTGAGGTCGGCGGCGGCCGAGGGGCGCAGGGCCGGGTCCGGCCAGAGTGCCTCGGCCGCTCCCAGCCGGTCGCCGGACGCGCGACGGTCCTCCGCCCAGGCAGAGCGCAACTCCCGTGCCGCGTCCGGGTCTTCGGCCGAGAGAAGCTCCACGGCGCGGGCGAAGACGCCGGTCCGGTGGGCCGTCCGGACGGCGCGGGTGCGTTCGCCCGCTCGCCACCAGAGGCGGACCACCAGATCGGCGGCGAGCCCGCGGCCCTCGGCCAGTTCGGCGGCCGCCGTCAGCCGCCCGTGCCGGGCCAGCAGCCCGACCGCCTCAGCGGGGGCGTCCAGCAGGTCAGCCAGGACGTAGGCCGCTTCGTCGATCCGGCCCGAGCGCTCCAACTGCTCGGCGGCGCCGCGGTAGAGCGCGGCAAGGTGCTGGTGCACGTCAGGACCGGAGAGCACGGAGGTGCCGCCCGGCCCGTGGGCCCGGGGCGTGGCACGCAGCTCGCCGGCATGGCGCCGGGGCAGACCGAGGGTGAGCCAGGACTCCTCGCCCGCCGCCCTCCCGCCGGAGAGCCGGATCGCGTCGCGCAGCGCGTCCTCGAACTGGTGCTGCTCGAACGCCCTGGTCAGCTCACGCAGGTAACGGGCCTGGCGGCCGCGGACCAGTCCGCCCGCCGTGCGCATCGTCAGGCGCGCCAGCAGCGGCGCGAACAGCGGCCGGCGCGGCTTCGCCCGGGCCGCAGCCGACGCTCCGTCAGCCGCCGCCGCGCCGGACACGGCCTGGGCGGAGCCGGCTGCCGGCAGGACCCACCCGGAACGCAGCCACGCCCGGAGGGAGGCGAAGCGCGGTCGGCCGGGCCGCACCCCGACCGGAGCCGACGCTCCGTCAGCCGCCGTCGGAACCGTCCCGGCCACCTCCGCGGCCCGAGCGGCGCGCCAGGAGCGCACGCACACCACGGCGAAAGCGACCAGCAGGCCCAGCCCCCAGCTGGGAAGGCGCTGGGCGGAGGCCGCCGAGGTGAGGACCACCCAGAGGAGCGGCAGCAGCAGGAGGATGACGGGGATGGCTGCCACTACCCGCGCCCGCCGGTGACCGCCCCGCCGTGGCTGCCGCGGCTGCCGTGCCGACCGCGGCCGGCGCTCCGGTCGCTCCGGTCGCTCCGCCGTCAGCCGCCGGGCCCGTGCGGTCGGGGGTGCGATGCGGGCCGCCGCGCGCAGGTCGGGGCGCGGCCGTTCGGGGAGGGCCTCCGCCACCGGCGCGGCCTCGGGTACGGCGGGGCCGAGCGGCCGCGGGCGGTGCACTGTGAGCCCGGTGAGGTCCAGGCGTTCCGCCGGGTCCAGCGGGGCGAGTGCCGCGACCGCGAGGGTGGTCGTCGACCCGCCTGCGGCGAGGGCGAGTTGTCCGGCGGTCAGGTCAGGGGCGTCCGCCCCGAGGGTGGCGGAGCCGCCGGCGGCGGTGCGCAGGACGGGCAGCCCGGGAGCTCGGTCGGCCCGGACCTCCGCCGGGGCCGCCAGGGTGAACAGCCAGCGGCCGTCCAGCAGTCGGCGCAGGTCGGCCCCGTCGGTCCAGAGTTCGAGCACGCGCGCGGTGGCCTCGTCCTCACCGATCACGGGCACGTCGAGGACGTAACCGGTGGCCGTGACGACGGCGCGGAACGCCGCCTCGGGGGTGGCGGTCATTCGACGCCTCCGATCAGGAACTGGACGCGCCCGGTGGTCACGTCACCGACCACGATCCGGCCGGGTCGGACCTCGGCGGCGATCAGCGGCCGGGTCGGGTGGACGGTGGGCTCCCCGGTGCCGCCGGAGAAGCGGGTCAGCGTCCGCACGCCGTCCGACCGCACGCTCCGCACGAGGTGACCGTTGCGGCTGACGGTGACCAGCGCGGGCCGCTGCCCGGGGACCAGGCCGATCACCTCGGCCTGCTCGCGGAAGGCGACGTGGTCGACGGCGCCGTCGGCGGCGCGCACCGTCCAGGTCCGGCTGTCCCGCGACCACGCCTGGGTTCCGGCGCTGTGCAGGAAGTGGAACCGGCCGCGCGCCTCGTCGTGCACCTGGCCCTCGAAGAGCCGCGGGTCGCGGCACAGGAGGAAGGGCGTGCGGTCGCGGTTGCCATGGCCGATCGGGCCGTGGTCAGTGGCCCCGCTGTCCGGGCCGAGCCGCCACCACCGGCCGCCGAGCGGGAACTCCAGATCCCCGCTCCGGAACAGCACCGGCAGCACCGGCCCGGCGAGCAGCTCGTCCAGCCGGTCGGGATCGAGGCCGAAGGTGGCGAGCTCGGTGGAGTAGCCGCCGGCGTCGGCGAGCTGACGGCCGATCACATGGGTGGTGAGCCGCTCGCCCTCGACGCACAGGGCGAAGAGGCGGCGGCCGGTCCGCCCGGCGGCGAGCACCGGGCCGGGGAAGTCGTGGCGACGCATCCGCAGCGGTGTCGCGGTTCCGCCGCCGTGGTTGGGCAGGTTGACGGCGAGCAGGGTGCCGGGCCGGGCTCCCCTGGCGAGCAGGGTCCGGGCGTCGGTGGTGAAGACGGGGTGGGTCGCGTGCCCGGCCGGACGGGCGGCGTCCACCGGGGCGGCTGGAGCCGGGCCCCGGCGGAACTCGGCCCCGCGCAGCGCTCGGACCGCGATCGGGCCTGCGGGCAGCGGAAGTTCGGCCGTCGTGCCGTCGATCCCGACCAGCACGCGGCCCGCACCGTCGGCAGTCCAGGCAGCGGGCTCGCTGGTGAGCACACCGGGGCGCGGCGGGATCCGCTCGGCCAGCCGGGGCGAGGTCAGCAGCCATGCGCGGTCGGCGGCGTCCAGGGTCGCCAGGGCCTCGGCCACGTCCTCGGGCGTCGGGTCCTCGGAGCGGCGCGCGGCCAGCCAGGCGGGGAGCAGGTCGGCGGGCTCGCCCGTCAGCCCGCGGCCGGACGGATCGCCGAGCACCCGGACGACCAGGTCGGCACCGTGCGCGGCCGCCCGGCGGTGCAGGACGAGCAGGGCGGCGAGCTGCACCAGCCGCCCGGCACCCGCCTGGGCGGGCCCGGCGTCGACCAGGACGACCGTCCGGCCACGCACCGCAGGGGTGGTGAACTCCAGTGCGGTGTAGAGGAGTTCACCGTCCACCAGGCGGCGCAGGAACTCCTCCGGACACTCCTCGGCGAGCAGCCATTCGGACGGCAGCAGCCGCTCGGGGTGTCCCGCGCGGGCCAGCCCGCCGAGACCGTCGGGGTCTCCGTGGTGGTCGGCCACCGGCGCGTGGTCGGCGATCAGGGAGTCCAGGCGGCGCAGCAACGGGCCCAGGGCGAGGGCGAGTTCGGGCGAGAGCGCGGAGAGGGCGCCGGCCCACGGGGCGAGGGCGGCAGGCAGTCGGGAGTCGGTCACCGGGCGGCCCTCCGGGCGGGCTCGACGTACCGCTGGGCACATCGGCGGCGGGTCACGGGCTGCCGTCCGCTCCGCCGTCGGGCCCGGTGCCCGTCGACACGGCGTACGGGTCGAGCACCTCGGCGGAGCCGAGCGGCACCGGCGGGTCGGCGATCAGCGCACGGCCGGGGACCAGGACGCACAGCTGCCCCTCCGCCGCGCCGAGGGCCCGTCGCCAGAGTGCGGCGGCCGGGGCGGGGCGGGCGGTGGTGGGGGTCAGCAGGCCCTCGTCCTGGGCGAGGTAGCGCACGCCGTCCGCCCACGGCAGGTCCGCCTCGGCGCCGAGCACCAGCAGCGAGTGCTCGGCGGCCGGCAGGCCGGGGCCGTCATCGGCGAGCACGGCGAGCCGCGCCCCGGCCCGGATCCGCTCCCGGGCCGCGAGCGCCAGGCCGGGCACGGCGGCCCCGAGCGCGAGGACGGCGACGGACGGCAGCGGCGGCTCGCGGCGCTCCCAGCGCAGCGCGAAGGCCTGACGGGACGACGGCCCGGGCGGCCCGGCGGGCGGCGCGGGCGAGGCGGGCGCCGTCCGCGGGGCGGGTACTGACGACTGCTCGGGAGTCACGAGGGCGAGACCGCCGCGACCAGCTCGGCGCGTATGCCGGCCAGCGCGGCGGGCAGGGCGGCCGGGTCGAAGCCCGCGTCGATCTCCCGCAGGGCGGCCTCCAGCCGCAGCCGTGAGTCCCGCCCCTCGGGCAGGTCGCGGTGCTCGGCGAGCAGGGCGGCACCGGTGTGGGCCAGCCGCTCCGCGCGGGCGGCCGTGCTGCGGGAGAGCTCCTCGGCGGCGTGCACCAGGCTGCCGTTGGCCGACTTCTCCACCAGGTCCGCGAGGACGTCCCGGGCCAGCGCCTGGGTGTCGGCGGTCGGGGCGACCAGGGGCAGCACCCAGAGGTCGCGCGCGGAGGCCACCGTCCGGCCGTCCAGCACCGCGGCGGCCGCGACCAGCTTCTGCGAGCGCACCGCCCGCCGGTCGCTGATCGGCACCCCGGCGGCGCGGAGCCGCCGCAGCGCCGTCGCGACCAGCGGGGTGGCCTCGTCGAGGTCACAGGCCCGGGCCGCGGCGGCCAGCCGGTCGACGGCGGCGAGCAGGCCCGGTCCGCCGTCCCGCGGAGCCGGCACGGCGGGGCGGCGTCCGGCCTCCAGCAGCTCCTCCAGCCGGGAGTCGGCCACCGGCTCGACGAACACCCGGGCCAGGAAGCGGTCCGCGAAGGCGGCCAGCGCCGGGTCCTGCGGGAGGTGGTTGGCCGCGCCCACGCAGATCCGCAGCGGGCTGGCGAGCACGGTCCGGCCGCGGCGGAACACCCGCTCGTTGAGCAGGCCGAGCAGGGTGTTCAGCACCGCGGTGGATCCGAGGAAGACCTCGTCCAGGAAGGCGATCTCGGCCTCGGGGAGCATCCCCTCGGTCTCGTACTCGACCCGGCCCTCGCGCAGCCCGCGCAGGTCCACCGGCCCGAACAGCTCGTTCGGTTCGGTGAACCGGCCGAGCAGGTACTCGAAGTAGCGGCCGCCGAGCTGACCGGCCATCCGGCGGACGGCCTCGGACTTCGCGGTGCCCGGCGCACCGACCACCAGCAGGTGCTCCCCCGCGACGGCGCAGAGCACGACGACCTCGGCCACCGACTCACGGCCGAGCAGCCCCCGGCCCGCGGCGCGGACGGCGGCCGCGATCAGTTCGGCGTCGGCGGCCGTCGGTACGGCTCCGGGTTCGGCGGGGAAGGTCTGGTCGGTGTTGATCTCGGTCACGAGCACGGGAGTCTACGGGGGCATCCGCAGTACCCACCAGCACGTTTTCGTCACACCCTCCGCATACCCACCACCCTTGGGGTGGTGGCCGCGGCCGGCCGCCGGCCCGGCGAGCGCGCGGGCGGAGCGAGCCTCCCGGGCCGGCGAGCGGAGCAGCCGGGGCGGGGAGCGAGCGCCGTCCGCTGAGCCCCCAGCGCTTCCGTGAGCCGTCCCGCCCACCTGGACCGGCCGGGCCCGCTCGGCGACCCTCCGTTCACGGGGCAGCCACCGCCCCGTGCGACGGACCTGACCCGGGGGGATCACGTGAGACCGACCGTACTGGACACCACCGGAGCCCGACTCTTCGAGCAGGCCGAGGAGTTGCGGGCCGCCGGCCCCGCGGTCCGGGTCTCGCTGCCCGGCGGCCTGACCGCCTGGTCGGTCAGCCGGGGCGAGCTGGTGCGCCGGCTGCTGGTGCACCCGGACGTCTCCAAGGACGCCCGCAAGAGCTGGCCCGGCTACCGGCCGGGCGCCGTCCCGTGGCTGACGGTCTGGGTGGACCTGGTCTCGATGTTCACCAGCGACGGCCCCGACCACCACCGCCTGCGCTCGCTGGTCGGCCAGGCCTTCACCCCGCGCCGGATCAACGCGCTGCGCCCCGCCGTCGAGCGGATCACCACCGAACTGCTGGACGCCATGGCCGGTCTGCCGCAGGGTCAGGAGGCGGACCTGCGGGCCCTGTTCGCCTACCCGCTGCCGACCAGGGTGATCTGCGACCTGTTCGGCGTGCCCCAGGAGCAGCGCCCCGCCATGCTCCGGGTGATCGACCGGGTGCTGGACACCACCGTCACGCCCGAGGAGGCCGAGCGGATCGGGTACGAGCTCTTCGCCGCGATGGACCGGCTGATCGCGGCCAAGCGCGAGCGGCCCGGCGACGACCTGACCAGCGTGCTGCTGGCGGTGCACGGCGAGGACGGCGACCGGCTCGGCGAACAGGAGTTGGTCTCCACCCTGATCCTGCTGATCGGGGCCGGCTCGGAGACCACCGTCTCGCTGATCGGCCACGCCGCGCAGGCCCTGCTCGCGCACCCGGCGCAGCTGGCCGCCGTGCTGGCCGACCCGACCCGCTGGGACGACGTGATCGAGGAGACCCTGCGCCTGCACTCCCCCGTGATGCACCTGCCGCTGCGCTACGCCACCGCCGACATCGACCTGGAGGGCGAGACCGTCCGGGCCGGGGACCTGCTGATCCTGGCGTTCGGCGCGCACGGCCGGGACCCCGAGGTGCACGAGCGCCCGGGCGAGTTCGACATCGACCGGGCCGACAAGCAGCACCTGGCCTTCGGTCACGGCGTCCACTACTGCCTGGGCGCCCCGCTGGCCCGCCTGGAGGCCAAGGTCGCGCTGCCCGCGCTGTTCGCCCGCTTCCCCGGGCTGCGCGCGGCCCCGGGCGGGGAGTCGGGCCCCACCCAGCCCTCCTTCATCACCACCGACCGGCTGAGCCGCCCCGTCCTGCTGGCCTGATCCGCCTCCGCCCGTCAGGCGCCCGCACCCCTTCCCGGGTGCGGGCGCCTTCGCGCGGACGGACCATGAAAGCCGAGGAGCGCGGTGGCCATGACGAACGAAGCACCCCCTGCGGCCGCGGACGACCTGGTCGTGCTGAGCGGAGTCGACAAGCACTTCGGCGAGCTCCACGTCCTGCGGGACATCGACCTGACGATCGCCCGGGGGGAGGTCGTGGTCGTGATCGGCCCCTCCGGCGGCGGGAAGTCGACGCTCTGCCGCACGGTCAACCGCCTGGAGACCATCGACTCCGGCACCATCACCATCGACGGGAAGCCGCTGCCGGCCGAGGGCCGGGCGCTGGCCGCCCTGCGGGCCGACGTCGGGATGGTCTTCCAGTCCTTCAACCTCTTCGCCCACAAGACCGTGCTGGGCAACGTGACGCTCGGTCAGGTGAAGGTCCGCAAGAAGGACCGGCAGAGCGCGGAGGCCCGGGCGCGGGAGCTGTTGGAGCGGGTGGGCGTGGCGGCCCAGGCGGAGAAGTACCCGGCCCAGCTCTCCGGCGGCCAGCAGCAGCGGGTGGCGATCGCCCGGGCGCTGGCGATGGACCCGAAGGTGATGCTCTTCGACGAGCCGACCTCCGCCCTCGACCCGGAGATGATCAACGAGGTGCTGGAGGTGATGCGCCAACTCGCCCGGGACGGCATGACGATGGTCGTGGTCACCCACGAGATGGGCTTCGCGCGGACTGCGGCCAACCGCGTGGTCTTCATGGCCGACGGCTCCGTCGTCGAGCGCGCCGAGCCCGAACAGTTCTTCACCGACCCGCGCAGCGAACGGGCCAAGGACTTCCTCTCCAAGATCCTGCACCACTGACGGACCCCGACCGGCAGGGATGATCACCATGACGCACCGCAAGACAGCCCTCGCGGCGGCGGCCGCGCTCCTCCTCCCCCTCGCGCTGGCCGGCTGCGGGGACGACACCAAGGACGACGCCGGCGGCGGCAGTCACAAGATCACCGTCGGCATCAAGTTCGACCAGCCCGGCATCGGCCTGAAGACCCCGGACGGCACCTACACCGGCTTCGACGTGGACGTCGCCACCTACGTCGCCAAGCAGCTGGGCCACGACCCGAAGGACATCGTCTGGAAGGAGGCCAAGAGCGCCGACCGCGAGAGCCTGCTCCAGCGCGGGGACGTGGACTTCATCGCCGCCTCCTACTCCATCACCCCGGCCCGCTCCGAGAAGGTGGACTTCGCCGGCCCCTACCTGCTGGCCCATCAGGACGTGCTGCTGCGCGCGGACGACACCTCCATCACCCAGCCCGCCGACCTGAACAGCAAGAAGCTCTGCTCCGTCACCGGCTCCACCTCGGCGCAGAACGTCAAGACCAAGCTCGCCCCGCAGGCCCAGCTCCAGGAGTACGGCGGGTACTCGGAGTGCCTGACCGGGCTGGAGAACAAGGTGGTGGACGCGCTGACCACCGACGACTCGATCCTGGCCGGCTACGCCTCGCAGGCCCAGTTCAAGGGCAAGTTCAAGCTCGGCGGCTTCAAGATGAGCAACGAGAACTACGGCATCGGCGTCCAGAAGGGCAGCGCGCTCAAGGGCCAGATCGACACCGCGCTGCAGAAGATGGTCTCCGACGGCTCCTGGGACAAGGCCGTGCAGAAGAACTTCGGCCCGGCGAACTACAAGAACGAGCCCGCGCCGCAGATCGGCGTGGTCGTCCGCTGAGGCGGCGGCTCCGGTGTTCGACTTCCTCGACGGCTACGACCTGCTCGGCGCCTTCTGGGTGACGGTGCAGCTGACGCTGTACGCCGCCCTCGGCTCCCTGGTCTGGGGCACGGTGCTGGCCGCGCTGCGGGTCAGCCCGCTGCCCCTGATGCGCGGCTTCGGCACGGCGTACGTGAACGTGGTCCGCAACATCCCGCTCACCGTGATCATCGTCTTCACCTCGCTGGGCCTGTTCCAGACCCTGGGCGTCTCGCTCGGCGCCGACGACTTCACCTCCGTCAACTTCCGGCTGGCGGTGCTCGGCCTGACCGCCTACACCTCGGCCTTCGTCTGCGAGGCGGTGCGGGCCGGGATCAACACGGTGCCGGCCGGCCAGGTCGAGGCGGCCCGCGCGCTCGGCCTGACCTTCCCCCAGGTGCTGCGGCTGGTGGTGCTGCCGCAGGCCTTCCGCTCGGTGGTCGGCCCGCTGGCCAACGTGCTGATCGCGCTCACCAAGAACACCACGGTGGCCGCCGCGATCGGGGTCGCCGAGGCGGCCGCGCTGATGCGGGAGATGATCGAGAACGAGGCCCAGCTGATCCTGATCTCCGCGGTCTTCGCCTTCGGCTTCGTCTGCCTCACCCTGCCCGCCGGGCTGTTCCTGGGCTGGGTGGGCCGGAAGGTCTCGGTGAAGCGGTGAAGTCCCCCTCCGAGTCCCCCTCGACCCTCTACGACGTACCGGGCCCCCGGGCCCGGCGGCACAACCGGCTGCTGGCGGTGGCCTTCCTGCTGGCGCTCGGCGGGCTCCTCTGGTGGGTCGTCAGCTCCCTGGCCGCCAAGAACCAGCTGGAGTGGGAGAAGTGGCGGCCGTTCTTCGCCGACGGCCGGGCCTGGGAGACCTACCTGCTGCCCGGGCTGGAGAACACCCTGATCGCCGCCGCGCTGGCGATGGCGATCGCCCTGCCGCTGGGCGCGGTGTTCGGCATCGCCCGGCTCTCCGACCACCGGTGGGTGCGGCTGCCCGCCGGGGTGGTGGTGGAGTTCTTCCGCGCGGTGCCGGTGCTGATCCTGATGCTCTTCGCCAACGCCGCCTACTCCGAGTTCACCGACGTGAGCCCGGACAGCCGCCCGCTGTACGCGGTGGTCACCGGCCTGGTCCTCTACAACGCCTCGGTGCTGGCCGAGATCGTCCGGGCCGGCATCCTCGCCCTGCCCAAGGGCCAGAGCGAGGCGGCGATGGCGATCGGGCTGCGCAAGGGCCAGGTCATGCGCTCGGTGCTGCTACCGCAGTCGGTGACGGCGATGCTGCCGGCCATCGTCAGCCAGCTGGTGGTGATCGTGAAGGACACCGCGCTCGGCGGCGCCCTGCTCGGCTTCTCCGAGCTGCTCGCCTCCGTCCGCCCGATGAGCGCCAACTACGGGGCCAACACCATCGCCAGCTTCACCGTCGTCGCCGTCCTCTTCGTGATCCTCAACTTCGCCCTCACCACCTTCGCCGCCTGGCTGGAGCGCCGGCTGCGCCGGGGCCGCCGCTCCACCGGCGCGGTGGTCGCCGCCGGAGCCGTGGATGAACTGGCCGTCCCGGGCGACCACCTCGACAGGCCGTGACGCCCCCGGGTGCGGCGGGCGGATAAGCGGCGCCTAGGCTGACCCTCGAAGCAAAATCGGACGAACCGGACCTGACGGGCCGTCCGGCAGTGACGAGGGAAAGCAGGACCCGCCGATGGGCGACGGTATGACCGGGATGGACCACTCCGGGATGCACCACGGCGGGATGGAGCCGCTCGGCCCCTTCACCCCCGGCTCGGCGCTGGTCTGGTCCACCGACTGGCCGTTCCTGATCGGCTCCCTGCTGGCGCTCGCCCTGTACGGCGCGGGCGTGGTCCGCCTGGCGCGGCGCGGCGACCGCTGGCCGGTCGGCCGCACGCTGGCCTGGGTGCTGGGCATCGGCACCGTGCTGCTGGTGACCAACACCGGACTGAACGACTACGGCATGGCCCTGTTCAGCGCCCACATGATCCAGCACATGGTGCTCTCCATGCTCTCGCCGATCCTGCTGCTGCTCGGCGCCCCGATCACGCTGGCGCTGCGCTCGCTGCGCCCGGCCCCCAAGGGCAGCGGCCGCGGCCCGCGCGAGCTGCTGGTCGCGGTGCTGCACAGCCGGTACGTGCGGATCGTCTCGCACCCGGCGGCCACCATCCCGCTCTTCGTGGCCAGCCTGTACGCGCTCTACTTCACCCCGCTGTTCGACTTCCTGATGCAGTACCGGATCGGGCACATCGGGATGATGGTGCACTTCCTCGCGGTCGGCATGCTGTTCTTCTGGCCGATCATGGGCGTGGACCCGGGCCCGAACCGGCCGGGGTACGTGATGCGGATCATCGAGCTGTTCATGGGGATGCCGTTCCACGCCTTCTTCGGCGTGGCCGTGATGATGGCCACCCACCCGCTGGTGAAGACCTTCGACGGCGCGATGGCCCCGCCCGGCACCGACCTGCTGAACGACCAGAAGATCGCCGGCGGCATCACCTGGGCGTTCGGCGAGATCCCGACCGCGATCGTGCTGATCGCGCTCACCCTCCAGTGGGCCAAGTCCGAGGAGCGCCAGGCCCGCCGCCGCGACCGCAAGGCGGACCGCGACGGCGACGCCGAGCTGGCGGCGTACAACGCCTACCTGGCCTCGCTCGACAAGCGCGGGCAGCGCGCGGCCGAGGCCGGCTGACGCCGCGTCACCCTCCAGGGCCCAGAGCCCCCGTCACGGACCTTCCGCGGCGGGGGCCCTTCGCGTGCGCGGGAAACGGGGACGGGGAGCGGGAACGGGACGGCGGGTGGTTCGAGTAGGTCTCGACCGCCGGTCGAGAGTCCGGGGCGACCGTAGGGCCCGTCAAGAGGGCCCGAACGGCAGAGGAGCGCCCATGCCCCACCACCTGACGACCGGAGACGTCCTGCGCTGGGCGGCCAGAGCCCTGGCCGTGCTGGGCAGTGTCTGGTTCTTCGCTCCGCTGCCACCGCCCTGGCCGCCCACCGACCAGTACCCGGCCGGGCCGCCGCCGCTGCACCCGGAGCGGATGTGCCCGGGCGTCCCGCTCACCGAGGTGGAGGCGCGGCTCCAGCGGCAGCTGTCCGAGGAGCGGGGGTGACGCCGCGGACGGACGCCACCGAGGCGGTGCCGCACCTGCGGGAGCGGCTGGTCGAGCTGGCCGGGATCAAGGAGTCGGCCGTCGCCGGCCCGGACGAGCGCGCCACCCGACGGCAGCACGCCCGGGGCAAGCTGACGGCGCACGAGCGGATCGCCCTCCTGCTGGACGAGGGCTCCTTCCAGGAGGTCGAGGCGCTGCGCCGGCACCGGGCCACCGGCTTCGGCCTGGAGGACCGGCGGCCGTACACCGACGGGGTGGTGACCGGCTGGGGCACCGTGCACGGCCGGACGGTGTTCGTCTACGCCCACGACTTCCGGATCTTCGGCGGCGCGCTCGGCGAGGCCCACGCCGAGAAGATCCACAAGGTGATGGACCTGGCCGAGGCGGCCGGTGCCCCGCTGGTCTCGCTCAACGACGGGGCGGGCGCCCGGATCCAGGAGGGGGTGTCCGCGCTGGCCGGCTACGGCGGCATCTTCCGGCGCAACACCCGGGCCTCCGGGGTGATCCCGCAGATCTCGGTGATGCTCGGCCCGTGCGCCGGCGGGGCGGCCTACTCCCCTGCGCTGACCGACTTCGTCTTCATGGTCCGCGAGACCTCGCAGATGTTCATCACCGGCCCGGACGTGGTCCAGGCGGTCACCGGCGAGAGGATCAGCCAGAACGGGCTGGGCGGCGCCGACGTGCACGCCGACGTCTCGGGGGTGGCCACCTTCGCCCACGACGACGAGGCGAGCTGCCTGGCCGAGGTCCGGTACCTGCTCTCGCTGCTGCCCTCCAACAACCGCGAACTGCCGCCGGACGAGCCCTGCACCGACCCGGCCGACCGCCGGACGGAGGCGCTGCTCGACCTCGTCCCGGCCGGCCCCCACCAGGCGTACGACATGCGCGAGGTGATCGAGGAGCTCGTCGACCACGGGGAGGTGCTGGAGCTCCAGCCCGGGTGGGCGCCCAACATCATCTGCGCGCTGGCCCGGATGGACGGCAAGGTGACCGGTCTGGTGGCCAATCAACCGACCGCGCTGGCCGGGGTGCTGGACATCGGGGCGAGCGAGAAGGCGGCCCGCTTCGTCCAGTTCTGCGACGCCTTCAACATCCCGCTGGTGACCCTGGTGGACGTGCCCGGATTCCTTCCCGGGGTCGCCCAGGAGCACGGCGGGATCATCCGGCACGGCGCCAAGCTGCTGTACGCGTACTGCAACGCCACCGTGCCGCGGATCCAGCTGATCCTGCGCAAGGCCTACGGCGGCGCCTACATCGTGATGGACTCCCGCTCGATCGGCGCGGACCTCTCGCTGGCCTGGCCGACCAACGAGATCGCCGTGATGGGCGCCGAGGGCGCGGCCAACGTGGTCTTCCGCCGGGAGATCGCGGAGGCGGCGGACCCGGAGGCGGTCCGGGCGCAGCGGATCAAGGAGTACCGGACCGAGCTGATGCACCCCTACTACGCGGCTGAGCGCGGCCTCGTGGACGACGTGATCGACCCGGCCGAGACCCGGTCGGTGCTGATCCGGGCGCTGGCCATGCTGCGGGCCAAGCACGCGGAGCTGCCCAGCCGCAAGCACGGCAACCCGCCGCTCTGATGGCCGGGGCGGAGCAGGACCGCGCGGCGGACCAAGGCACCTGGCGGGTCGTCAGGGGGCGGCCCGACCCGCGGGAGCTGGCGGTGCTCGCGGCGGTGCTGGCCGCCGTGGCGCGCCGGGCCGCCGGGGAGCCGCGCCGCGCGCGGGCCGGGGTCCCCGGCTGGGCGGCCGGACACCGCGCGGCACGGTCCTGGCGGACCGCCGGCGGTGGCGGGCTCCAGGCCCCTTCGAGCCCCGTTTGAGAAGCGCGGAGCAGCCTGTCCGACGACGGATCCGATGACCCAGAAGGAGAGCTCTCATGACCGACGCACGGCTGGTGGGGACCTGGACCACCGCGTTGGACGACGGCGGGAAGTCCGTGCCCGGGCTGGTCGCCTTCAGCGCGGACGGGCGGGTGACCTCGACCCAGGTGAACACCAAGAACATCGGACTGGGCAACTGGGAGAGCACCGGCGACGGGACCTTCAGCTACAACTTCCACATCCTGGCCGTGAACGAGGAGGGCGTGCACGTCGGCGAGGCCCGCGTGCACGTCGAGGGCAAGCTCACCGGGGACGGCAGTTGGGAGGGCACCGGCGGTGCCAACTTCTACGACCCGCGGGGCGAGCTGCTGCGCGGCCACGACGGCGCCAAGGTGACCGCCCGCAAGTTCGGCATCGACAAGTAGCCGCCCTCGCACCGCCACCCGCACACCGTCACCCGCACACCGCGCCGCCGGGCCGGTACCCGACCGGGTGCCGGCCCGGCTCCACTGGAGGGACCATGCTGCGCGACCGGCTCCAGGGCGAACTCGTCCTGCCGTCCGACCCGGGCTACCCGTACGCCCGCCAACTGCAGAACACCGAGTACGACACCGTCACCCCGTACGGGATCGCGTACTGCGAGAGCGCCGATGATGTCCGGCAGTGCCTGCGGCACGCCCGGGACCAGGGCCTCGCGGTCCACCTGCGCAGCGGCGGACACAGTTTCAACGGCTGGTCGACCGGGCCCGGGCTGGTGGTGGACGTCTCCCGGATGAACCGGGTCTCGCTCGGCCCCGGCACCGTCCGGCTGGGGGCCGGGACCCAGTCCCTGGAGGCGCTGGACGCGCTGGGGCGGCTCGGCCGGCAGATCGTCACCGGCACCTTCCCGACCGTCGGGGCGGCCGGCTTCCTGACCGGCGGCGGCCTCGGCTGGCAGACCCGCGCGTTCGGCGTCGGCAGCGACCGGATGACGGCCGCCACCGTGGTGCTGGCCGACGGCCGGACCGTCCGCTGCTCGGCGCGGGAGGAGCCGGACCTGTTCTGGGCGCTGCGCGGCGGCGGGGGCGGCACCTTCGGGGTGGTCACCGAGTTCGAGGTGCGGCCGGTGGACGCGCCGGAGCTGACCGGGTTCGAGACGCTCTGGGAGTACGGGGACGCGGCCGGGCTGCTGACGGCCTGGCAGGAGTGGTGCACCGACGCCCCGGACGGGCTGGGCTGCTCGCTGGTGGTTCTGCCCGGGATGTTCGGGCCGGCCGGCGAGCCGGTGCTGAAGATCTGGGGCGTCCACCTCGGCTCCACGGCCGAACTGGAGCTGCTGCTGGACGAGTTGGCCGAGCGGGCCGGGCGCAAGCCGATGGTCCGCACGGTCGGCGAGCGGGCCGGGTACTCCCGGGTGATGCACGAGGCGCTGTGCGACTCCAAGACGGTGCAGCAGTGCCACCGCACCGGCCACAACCCGGAGGCGGAGGGGCACCGGCACCCGTACACCCGGCAGAGCTACCGGCTCACCGACCGGCCCGCCACCCGGGCCGAGGCGGCCGCGCTGCTGGCCGCCTGGGACCCGTCGATCGACCGGGAGCGCTACCTGCTGTGCATCGCGCTCGGTGGCGCGGCCAACCGGGTCCCGGTCGGCGAGACCGCCTACCCGCACCGCACCGCGCGGTTCCTGACGGGCTACCAGATCGCCTGCCGGGAGCCCGGCCCGGACACCGCCGCCGAGCTCACCGCCTGGGCCGACCGGGCCGAGCTGGCGCTGGCCCCGCTGGCCTGCGGCTCGTACGTCAACTTCCCCAGCTCCCGGGTCGCCCCGGACTGGGAGGAGGCCCACTTCGGCGCGAACGCGGCCCGGCTGCGCGCCGTGAAGCGGGCCTACGACCCCGAGGACTTCTTCCGGCACGGACAGAGCGTCCGGCCCGGCTCATGACGGAGGCAGCACCGTGATCACAGCTCTGCGGGACAAGGTCGTCCTGGTCACCGGCGCCTCCTCGGGCATCGGCCGGGCGACGGCGGTGGCCTACGGCGCGGAGGGCGCCAGGGTGGCGGTCACCTACCACACCGACCGGGAGGGCGCCGAGCTGACGGCGGCCCAGGTGGCCGGGGCGGGAGGCACCGCGCTGGTGGTCCGCTACGACCTGACGGACGAGGAGTCGATCCGGCAGGCGGTCGGGCGGGTCGCCGAGGAGTGGGGCGGCATCGACGTCCTGGTGGCCAGTGCGGTGGTGTGGAGCGAGGCCATCCCCAGGCCCGGCCGGCCGGTGCCCCGGTTCGAGGACGTGCCGGCCAAGCAGTGGCAGGAGGTGCTGCACAACTCGCTGGACGCGACCTTCCACACCCTGCAGGCGGCGCTGCCCGCGATGCGCGGGCGGGAGTGGGGCCGGGTGGTGCTGATCGGCGCCGGACTGGCCGACACCGGCAAGCCCGGGGCGGGCGCCTACGGGGCGGGCAAGTCCGGCCTGTACGGCCTGATGCGCAGCCTGGCCTGGGAGTTGGGCCCGGAGGGGATCCTGGTGAACATGGTGGTGCCGGGGCAGACCCTGACCGAGACGGTCCGCGCGCACGTCCCGGCCGCCGTCCTGGAGGAGAAGGGCCGCACCCTGCCCTCCGGCCGGATGTCGGTGCCGGAGGACGTGGCCCGGGCGGTGGTCTTCCTCGGCTCGGCGGCCAACGGCAACGTCAACGGCGAGACCCTGCGGGTCACCGGCGGCGCCTGACGCCCCGTCGGCTCCCGTCCGAACCGGGCCCCGCGGCCCTCGAGGGTCCTTCCAGGACTCCTTGAGGGCCACGGGGCTCAATGGCGTTCGCCGAGCTCACCGGCGGACCGCTCACCCAGGAGGACAACCGTGTCGGAGACCCCCGCCCAGCCCACCGCGGCACCCGCCTACCCGATGGAGCGCACCTGCCCGTACCGGATGCCCGTCGGCTACGAGCAACTGCGCGACGGCGAGCCGCTGTCCCGGGTGACGCTCTACGACGGCCGGCAGGTCTGGCTGGTGTCCGGGAACGCCGAGGGCCGGGCGCTCTTCCCTGACCACCGGCTCTCCTCGTACGTGCTGGACCCGGCCTTCCCGTTCCTGGCCCCCCGGATCGCCGCGCAGACCCAGCAGCACGCCGCGCCGCCGCTGGTCGGGGTGGACGACCCGGACCACGGCCGGCAGCGCCGGATGGTGATCCCCGGCTTCGGTATCCGCCGGGTCGCCGAGCTGCGGCCCGAGATCCAGCGGATCGCCGACGAGCTGATCGACGCCATGCTGGCCGCCGGCTCCGAGGCCGAACTGCTGGCCTCCTACGCGCTGACGCTGCCCTCGGCGGTGATCTGCGCCCTGCTCGGGGTGCCCTACGAGGACCGCTCCTTCTTCGACGAACGCTCGCGGCACGTGCTCTCCTCCGCGGGCGAGGACGAGGCGGAGCTGGCCCGGAAGTCGTTCACCGAGATCCTGCACTACCTGTACGGGCTGATCGCCCGCAAGGAGCGGGAGCCGGGCGAGGGCCTGATCGACCAGCTGATCGCCCATCAGCTGGCCGAGGGCGCGCTCGACCGCGACGAACTGGCGATGATCTGCTCGCTGCTGCTGGTCTCCGGGCACGAGACCACCTCGAACATGATCGCGCTCTCCACCCTGACCCTGCTCGACCACCCCGAGCAGCTCGCCCGGCTGCGGGCCGACGAGTCCCTGTGGCCGGGCGCCGTGGACGAGTTGATGCGCTTCACCTCGATCGGCGACGTGCTGCCCCGGGTGGCGGCGGAGGACATCGAGATCGCCGGCACCACCATCCGGGCCGGCGAGGGCGTGATGATGTCCACCATGCTGATGAACCGTGACCCGCGGGCCTGGGAGCGGCCGGACGAGCTGGACGTCACCCGCAGGGCGGGCCGGCACGTCGCCTTCGGCTACGGCATCCACCAGTGCATCGGGCAGAACCTGGCCCGGGCCGAGATGGAGATCGCACTGGCCACGCTGTTCCGGCGGATCCCCACCCTGCGGATGGCCGTGCCCGGCGACCAGGTGCCGCTGAACGCCCCGTACGTGCTCCAGGGCGTGGCCGCCCTGCCGGTCGCCTGGTAGCCCGCGGTGGCCATCGAGCTGGACACCGGCCGGTGCATCGGGGCGGCGATGTGCGTGCTGCACGCGCCCGCCGTGTTCACCCAGGACGAGGGCGGGGTGGTCGCGCTGCTGCCCGGCGGCGCGGTCCGCGAGGAGGAGCCGGAGGTCGAGGAGGCCGCCCAGGCCTGCCCGGTGCAGGCCATCGAACTGCGCTGAGCCGGGGTCCGCGGGGCGCCGTCCAGCACTCCTGGACGGCGCTTCGAGGGCCGACCGCCAGGGTGGCGGCCATGGAGATTCGCCGTCTGGACGGAGACGATCCGGCCACCATCGCCGCCCTGCTGCCCGGCTTCCGGGCCACCATGGGCCTCGAACTGCCCCACGACCCCCCGGTGTCCGAGCAGCTGCTGGCCCGGCTGTTCCAACGCCGCCACGGCGCCGACCGCCTGCTGCTGGCCGCCTACGCGGACGGCGAGCCGGCCGGATGCGTCAAGCTCGGCCTCGACCTGGCCGATCCGGCCGGCCCGGGCCACGGCTCGCTCTGGGTCTTCCCGGCCTTCCGCCGGCGCGGCGCCGGCACCGCCCTGGCCGACCGGGCCCGGGCCGAACTCCGGTCGCTGGGACGGTCGTCGCTCCTGGTGGACGCCCCGGCCGGACCGGCCTCCCGGGCCTTCGCCGAGGTGCTGGGCGCCGAGTGCACCGCCACCACGCTGCGCAGCCGGCTGCTGCCGGCCGGCCCGGCCCGGCCCGCGCTGGAGGAGGCCGCCGGACGGCCGGTGCCCGGCTACCGGCTGGTCCGCTGGACCGGCCGCTGCCCCGATCCGCTGGTGGCCGGATACGCCCGGGCCTGGGCCGCACTGGACGCCCCGGTCAACGGGCAGGCCCGGATGTCCGCCCCCGGCGTGGCCGACGTCCGGGCCCGGGAGGCCGAGGCCGAGCGGGCCGGCCACCGCCTGCACGCGGTGGCCGCGGTGACCGAGGCCGACGGTGAACTGGTCGGCTACAGCACGCTGTTCGTCCGGGACAGCCCGATGGCCGACGCGGGCGAGACCCTCGTCCTGCCCGGCCACCGGCGCCGCGGACTGGCCTCCTGGCTGAAGGCCGGGCTGCTGCTCGACGCGGCCGCGCGCGAACCGCGACTCGCCCTGGTCCAGGTCTTCAACGACGTCCGCAACGAGGCCGTGGTGGCGCTCAACCGCCGGCTCGGCTTCACCACCGACTCCACCTGGGCCACGTACGCGCTCAAGGCCTGACCACCCGAACCCACCGGAGGACCGATGACCACCGAGAGACGCACCGACGCCCCCGCCGGGAACGAGCGCACCGTCCGCGAGCTGTACCGGGTGCTGCACGGCGAGCACCAGCTCGACCGGACCGAGGAGTTCTTCCACTCCGGCTACACCGACCACGACGCGCTGCTCGGCGGCGGCACCGAGAACTTCCGCCGCCACTGGAAGGACCTGACCACCCGTCACCCGGGCTTGGCCGCCACCGTCGACCACCTGGTGGCCGGCCCGGACCGGGTGATGCTGTTCGCCACCTGGCGCAGCCCGGGCGGCTTCCTGCTGCACACCGCCGAGCTGTACCGGCTGGCGGACGGCCGGGTGGCCGAGCACTGGAACGTGGTGGACCGGGCCGCGCTGGCCGCTCAGGGCACCGGCCCGGCGGAGCCCGGCCAGCCGGCCTCGCCCGGCCTGCACGGCCCGCACACCGAGGCCGAGCGGGCCAACGCCCAGCTGGTCCTGGACGCCTACCGGGAGGTGTTCAGCGAGCACCGGCTGGAGCTGGCCGAGCAGTACTACCACCCGGACTACAAGCACCACAACGTGCGGACCGACGCGGTGCCGGACGGCCTGGAGGCGTTCAAGGCCTTCTTCGCCGACAACATCGCCGCCTTCCCCGACCTGGTGACCGACGTCGACCACGTGGTGGCCTCCGGCGACCGGGTGATGGTCTTCGTCACCTGGCGGGGCACCCTCACCGGCGCCTGGAGCGGCGGCGGACCGTCCGACGCCCGGTTGGAGATGCGCACCTGCGACCAGTTCCGGATCGAGCGCGGCAAGGTCGCCGAGCACTGGGAGGTGGTCGACTACCTGGCCCTCCAGGAGGCCGGCCTCCCCACCCCCTGACCACCACCCGCACCACGAGAGGGACTTCGATGAGTTCGACGGACGCACCCGTACTGATCGTCGGCGGCAGCCTGGTGGGCCTGTCGACCGCGCTGTTCCTGGCCCACCACGGCGTACGGGCCACCCTGGTGGAGCGCCACCCCTCCACCTCGGTGCACCCCCGCGCCGTCGGCTACTACCCGCGGACCGTCGAACTGCTGGCGCAGGCCGGGGTGGCGGAGGCCGCCGAGCGGGCGGCGGCCGGCTTCGAGCGGCACCGGACCAGGGCCGGCGTGGTCTCGCTGGCCGGCGAAGTGCTGTTCGCCCGCGAGGAGTTGGAGGGCGCGGACGAGCTCGCGGGGCTGACCCCGCACCGGCTGCTGCTGCTCCCGCAGGACCGGTTGGAGCCGCTGCTGCGGGCCCGGGCCGAGGAGCTCGGGGCGGACCTGCGGTTCGGCACCGAGCTGCTCTCCTTCGACGAGACCCCGGACGGGGTCACCGCCGTGCTCGGTTCGGACGGCTCCACCTCCACCCTGCGCAGCCGCTGGCTGGTGGCCTGCGACGGGCCCCGCTCGACCGTGCGGGAGGCGCTCAAGGTGCCCCGGCACGGGCGCGGCGTGCTCTCCCGGCACGTCAGCATCGCGTTCGGGGCCGATCTGGCGCCCGTCCTCGGCGAACGCCGGTACAGCGTCGTCCACGTGAAGAACCCTCAGGTCACCGGCATCCTGGTGCACGACGACACGCTCACCGAGGGCACCCTGATCGTCGGCTGGTCGCCGCAGGACGGCGAGGGCCTGGCGGACTTCACCGACGAGCGCTGCCGCGAGCTGGTGAGCGCGGCGATCGGCGACCCGGGGGTCGAGGTGACCATCCGCTCGCGCTTCCCCTGGGACATGGCCGAGCAGGTCGCCGAGGGCTTCCGGCACGGCCGGGTGCTGCTCGCCGGGGACGCCGCCCACGTGATCCCGCCGACCGGCGGCTACGGCGCCAACACCGGGATCGCCGACGCGCGCGACCTGGCCTGGAAGCTGGCCCTGGTGGTGCGCGGCGAGGCCGGCCCCGAGCTGCTGGACAGCTACGACGCGGAGCGCCGCCCGGTCGGCGAACACACCGCCGCCCAGGGGTCCCTGCAGCTCGCGGTGCGCTCCGGCAGCGCCACCGAGGAGCAGCGGGCGCTGGTCGAGGACGCGCTCACGGTGACGATGGGTCAGTCCTACCGCTCGGCGGCGGTGGTCGCCGAGGACGGGGCGGAGCCGCTTCCGGTGACCTCCGACCCACGGGCCCTCGGCGGGCGGCCCGGCACCCGGGCACCGTACCTGGTGCCGGCGGGTGCGGACGGGCCGGCCGGCACGCTCGGCCTGTTCGGGCGGGGCTTCGTCCTGCTGGCGGGCGAGCGGGGCGCCGCCTGGGCCGCCGCCGCGGCCGGGGTGGCCGAACGGCTCGGCGTCGGCCTGACGGCGCACCTGATCGGTGCCGAACCGGCCGACCCGGAGGGCGGGTTCGGCCCGGCGTACGGGATCGGGCCGGCGGGGGCGGTGCTGGTCCGCCCGGACGGCTTCGTCGCCTGGCGGGCCGTCGGGGCGGCCCCGGACGGCGATCCGGCCGGTGCGCTGGAGCGCGTCCTGCGGCAGGTGCTGGCTCGCTGAACGAGGTCCGCGCACCGACCCGCGGCCGGGTCGGTGCGCGGACCTCCTCCGTCAACTGCCGTTCTGCAGCTCGCTGATGGAGTCGACGTACTTGATCAGCAGCCGGGCGAACTCGACCCGCTCGCCGTCCGGCCAGTCCCGGGTGATCCGCTCGAACGCGGAGCGCTGGTGGGCGCGGAAGCGGTCCAGCATCCGGTCGCCCTCGTCGGTGAGCCGCAGGATGGTGCGGCGGCCGTCCGCCTGCGAGGCGGCGCGCACCAGGTAACCGGCCGTGATGCAGTCGGAGACCATCCGGCTGGCCACCGACGGGTCGACCGCGAGCCGCTCGGCGACCACGCCGACGGTGATCTCCTGGCCGTCGTGCTCGGGGCCGTCCTGGACCACGTTGAGCACCAGGGTCCGGGTCATGTCCTTGCGGGACACCCCCTCCTCGACGTTCAGCGCCGCCGTTCGGCGCAGGCGCGAGAACGCCGGGCCCACGGCGTCGAGGACGGCCGTCCGCCGTGTGCTCTCGGTCGAAGTCTCCATGCGTCACATCCTAAGCGACTTGATTACAGCAAGCGAGCATCTGTATGCTCGCAAATGACTGCATGACAGAAAGCATATATCTGAGAGCATGCATCTAGATGCTCTCCCGACGACTGAAGGAGGGGTCATGTCATCGGATCAGGACTACGACGTCCTCGTGGTGGGCGGCGGGCCGGTCGGCCTGCTGCTCGCCGCGGAACTGCGGATCGCCCGCGTCCGGGCCCTCGTACTGGAGCGGCTGCCCGAGCGCTCGCCGCACTCCAAGGCCTTCGGGCTGCACGCCCGCTCGCTGGAGTCGCTCGACCGGCGCGGTCTGCTCAAGCGCTTCAAGGAGGGGGCCCGCTCCTGGAACAACGGCCACTTCGCCGGCCTGGACGTCTGGGTGGACTTCTCCACCCTGGACAGCGCCCACGGCTACGCGCTGCTCTCCGAACAGGCCCGCACCGAGCGGCTGCTGGAGGAGCGCGCGATCGAGGTCGGCGCCGAGATCCGGCGCGGGCACGAGGTGACCGCCGCCCGGCAGGACGCGGACGGCGTGGAGCTGGACGTCACCGGCCCGGACGGCCCGTACACCCTGCGCGCCAAGTACCTGGTCGGCTGCGACGGCGCGCGCAGCCAGGTCCGCAAGGTGGCCGGCATCGGCTTCCCCGGCACCGGCGGCCGGGTCACCGCCCGGCTCGGCGACGTCCGGCTGGCCGACCCGGAGAACGCGCCGATGGGCATGGAGCGGACCGCACGCGGCCTGCTGTTCTGCGTCCCGCTGGACGACACCTACCACCGGGTCGCCACCTTCGACTTCGAGCAGGGCAAGGAGCCGGGCTCGGAGCTCACCCTCGACGAACTCACCGCCAGCCTGCGGGAGATCTGGGGCGACGACCTCGGCGCCCGCGACGCCCGCTGGCTGTCCTGGTTCACCGACTCGGCCTGCCAGGCCGACCGCTACCGGGAGGGCCGGATCCTGCTGGCCGGCGACGCCGCTCACACCCACTTCCCGGTCGGCGGCCAGGGCCTCAACCTCGGCCTGCAGGACGCGCTCAACCTCGGCTGGAAGCTGGCCGCCACCGTGCACGGCTGGGCCTCCGAGGGCCTGCTCGACAGCTACGACCGGGAGCGGCAGGAGCCGGCCCGCCGGGTGCTGGCCAACACCCGGGCCCAGATCGCACTGATGAACCCGGACCCGTACGTGACCGAGCTGCGCGAGCTGTTCACCGACCTGATGCGCAAGGACCAGGTCAACCGGCACCTGGCCGAGATGCTCAGCGGCGTCACCGTGCGGTACCAACTCCCGGGCCCGGAGCACCGGTTGCTCGGCGACTTCGCCCGCGACCTGGAGCTGCGCACCGCCGACGGCAAGAGCACCCTGCCCGAGTACCTCAAGCGCGGCACCGGTCTGCTGCTCGACCTGGCGGCCCGGCCCGAGCTGGCCGGGGCCTACGAGGAGTGGGCCGAGGGCGTCTCCTGGGGCGGCCGGGTGCGGCACGTGGTGGCCGAGTGCGACCAGGAGCCCGGCCTGGCCGGCCTGCTGGTGCGCCCCGACGGCTACGTGGCCTGGGCCGCCGACCGGGACGCCTCGGCCGAGGAGCTCCGCGACGGACTGCGCGAGGCGCTCACGCGCTGGTTCGGCACCGTCTGACCCCGGCCGGTCTTGCGCGGCCCCCTGAAATATGTAGACTCGCAAACGCATGCATGCCAACATACAAGTGCATACGTCATCAAAGGAGAACCACATGCGAATCGTCCGCCACTACGAGCACGGAGCTCCGTCGGTGCTGCGTGTCGAGGAGGCGGAGAAGCCGCAGCCCGGGCCGGGCCACGTGCTGATCCGTTCCGAGGCCATCGGCGTCACCTTCGCCGAGGTCCAGCGCCGCCAGGGCATCCCGATCGGCGGCCACGCCGGTCTGCCCGGCGCCCCCGGCGGCGACGTCGCCGGCACCGTCGAGGCGCTCGGCGAGGGCGTCACCAACGTCAAGGTCGGCGACCGGGTGGTGGTGGACGTGGACCACAGCGCCTACGCCGACTACGTCACCGCCGACGCCGCCTGGCTGATCACCATCCCGCAGGACATGGACGCCGCCGAGGCCACCCTGCTGCCCAGCCCCGCCCAGACCGCGTACCACGCGCTCAAGGAGGCGGGCCAGCTCAAGCCCGGCGAGACGGTGCTGATCGACGCCGCCTCCGGCGGGGTCGGCCACCTCGCGGTGCAGATCGCCAAGGCGATGGGCGCCGGCAAGGTGATCGCCACCGCCAGCACCGCGGCCAAGCTGGACTTCGTCCGCTCGCTCGGTGCCGACGTCGCGATCAACTACACCGACGCCGACTGGGACGACCAGGTCCGGGCCGCCACCGACGGCCGCGGCGCGGACGTGGTGCTGGAGACCGTCGGCGGCGACATCCTCACCAAGAGCGTCGCGCTGACCGCCCAGTTCGGCCGGCTGGTCTTCTACGGCTCGGCCAGCGGCGACATCCAGCCGGTCAACCCGCTGATGCTGAGCCGGATGAAGACCGTGGCGGGCTTCGCGCTGTACGCCATGCTCTACAACCGGCCGGAGGCCATCGCCGCGGGCCAGCGCGACCTGCTGGAGATGATCCGCACCGGCCGGGTCAAGCCGGTGGTCCACGAGCGCCTGCCGCTCGAGGACGCCGTCAAGTCCCACGAGTTGATGGAGGCCCGGGCCCAGCTCGGCAAGGTCGTCCTGGTCCCCTGACACCCCCTCAGCCGGTGGCCGGTCGCGGCGCCCCCGTACGCGACCGGCCACCCCCAGCCCCACTCCCCTGGTCGGACACATCCGAAATGACACCGGTCGCACCGCGGCCGGCAGGTCGGGGACGAGCACCGTCCGCGGCGGCACAGGCCGCCGCACCACCCTGATCACACCGCTCGAAAGGTAGACCCGTGTCAGCTCCGACCACCCGTCCCGAGGAAGGGCCGCCCACCGCGGGCCCGCCGCCCGGCACCCGGATCAAGCCGGTGATCTTCGCCTGCATGCTCGCGATCTTCCTGGCCATGCTCGACTCCCAGGTGGTGGCCACCGCCCTGCCCAGGATCGTCGGCGACCTGGGCGGCCTCGAGCTCTTCGCCTGGGTCACCACCGCCTACATCATCACCAGCAGCGTCACCACGCCGGTCTACGGCAAGCTCGGTGACCTGTTCGGCCGCAAGACCGTCTTCCTGGTCGCCGTCGCGGTCTTCATCCTGGGCTCGCTGCTCAGCGGCGCGGCCCAGTCGATGGAGCAGCTGATCGCCTTCCGGGTCGTCCAGGGCCTGGGCGCCGGCGGCCTGTTCGTCTCCGTGCTGGCGATCATCGGCGAGCTGTTCAGCCCGCGCGAGGGCGCCAAGTACTACGGCATGTTCGGCATGGTCTTCGCGGGCGCCGCGGTGGCCGGCCCCGCCGTCGGCGGGGTGCTCACCGACCTGCTCAGCTGGCACTGGGTGTTCCTGGTCAACCTGCCGCTCGGCCTGCTGGTGCTCGGCATGCTCGCCGCCTTCCTGCACCTGCCGCCGAAGACCAGGCAGGCGAAGATCGACTACGCCGGGTTCCTCACCCTCAGCGGCGCCATCGTCGCGCTCACCCTGGTGGCCAGTTGGGGAGGCGGCAAGTACGACTGGACCTCGCCGCAGATCCTCGGCCTCGGGGCCGTCGCGGTGGTGCTCGGCGCGCTGTTCGTGGCCGCCGAGCGGCGGGCCGCCGAGCCGGTGATCCCGCTGCACCTGTTCCGCGACTCGACCTTCTCGGTCAGCGTGCTGGTCAGCGCCGCCGCCGGGGTGGTCTTCCTCGGCGCGGTGGTCTTCCTCGCGCTGTACGTCCAGGTCGCCACCGGTGCCACCCCGACCATGTCCGGCCTGGTGCTGCTGCCGATGATGGCCGGCCTGGTCGCCGCCTCGGTGGTCTCCACCAAGCTGATCACCAAGAGCGGCCGCTACAAGTGGTACCCGGTGGCCAGCATGGCCGTCGGCATCGTCGGCGCGCTGCTGTTCTCCACCATGGACACCGGGACGCCGCGGGCGGTGGTGATCGTCTACATGCTGGTCTTCGGCGTCGCGGCCGGCCTCAACATGCAGGTGCTCACCATGGCCGCGCAGAACACCGCGCCGCGCGACGACATCGGCGCCGTGCACGCCACCGTCGCCTTCTCCCGCCAGCTGGGCAGCACGCTGGGCATCTCGGTGTTCGCCGCGATCTTCTACAACCGGCTCACCGAGGAGCTCACCGCCCGGGTGCCGGCCGGCGGGCTCAACGGGGTGAGCACCGACTCGCTCGCCTCGCACGAGGTGCTGGACCGGCTCGCCGACACCACCCGCCAGGCGGTCGAGCAGGCCTACGCCGCGGCGCTCAGCCCGGTCTTCCTGGCCACCGTCCCGGTGCTGGCGGTCGGCCTGGTCTGCGCCCTGCTGATGAAGGACCTGCCGCTGCGCACCTGGGGCGGCGGCGGTGAGGGCGGCCACGGCGAGGGCGAGGGCGGCCACGGTCACGGCCACGAACAACCCGCCGAGCAGCACTCCTGACGCACCGTCGACCCGCACCACGGGCCGCCCGCCGGACACCTCCGGCGGGCGGCCCGTCGGCGTTGCGGCACCCCGCCCGCGGCCCGCCGGAGTTACAGCGGGCTTCGAGCCCGCCTCGACGGCGGCCCGCGATGGTCGGGGCAGGACCAGACGGCACCGAGACCAGGAGGCGTGCGTGACGACGACCGAGGACCCGAGGACGGCCGGCCGGGTGGACCCGGGCCCGCTGATCCGGCTGACCATCGCCGACTGCGCGGCCAAGGTGCTGCACAGCGCCGTCACGCTCGGCGTGTTCGACGCGCTGGCCGCCGGGCCCGCCGCGGCCGCCCAGGTGGCCGGGAGCACCGGCCTGCACCCGCGGATGGCGGACGACTTCCTCGACGCGCTGACCGGCCTCGGCCTGCTGGAGCGCACCGGCGACCGGTACCGCAACGGCCCGCTCGCCGAGGCCTACCTGGTGCCGGGCTCCGGCTCCTACCTGGGCGGCTTCGTGGAGCTCACCAACGAGACCCTGTACGGGACCTGGGGCCGGCTCAGCGAGGCGCTGCGCACCGGCGAGCCGCAGCACCTGGACCCGGACAAGGGCGGCTTCGTCGGCGACCGGCACCAGGATCCGGCGAAGATGAAGCGCTTCCTGGCCGGGCTCGACGCGTACAGCGACCGGATGGGCACCGAGCTGGCCGGCCGGCTCGACTGGGCCCGGTACGGCTCCTTCGTGGACCTGGGCGGGGCCCGGGGCAACCTGGCCGCCGTCCTGGCCGGGGCCCACCCGCACCTGGCGGCGGTCTGCTTCGACCTGGAGCGGACCAGGCCGCTGTTCACCGAGCACATCGGCCGGCTCGGCCTGGCCGACCGGGTCTCCTTCGTCGGCGGCGACTTCTTCACCGACGAACTGCCGCCCGCCGACGTGGTGGTGCTCGGCCACATCCTGCACGGATTCTCGGACGAGCGGCGGCGGGAGCTGCTGCGCCGGGTCTTCGCCGCCGTCCGGCCGGGCGGTGCGGTGCTGGTCTACGACCGGATGATCGACGACGAACGGCGGGACCCGGAGCGGCTGTTGAGCAGCCTGCACATGCGGCTGGTCAGCCCGGACGGCTCCGAGTACCGGGTCGGCGACTGCCGGACCTGGCTGCGGGAGGCCGGCTTCACGGACGACACAGCCGAGCCGCTGCTCGGCACCCACACCCTGGTGACGGCCCGCAAGGAGGCGGCGTGAACGCGGAGCAGCTCCCGGTCCTGATCGTCGGCGGCGGGCTGACCGGTCTGTCGGCGGCGGTGTTCCTCGCCCACCACGGCGTCCGGGCCACCCTGGTCGAGCGCCACCCCGACACCTCCACCCACCCCAAGGCCCGGGCCATCAACCCACGCACCATGGAGCTCTACCGCGCGGTCGGCATCGAGGAGCTGGTCCGGGCCGGGCGCTCGCCGATCTCCGGCAACACCGACCTGGTGCACGTGGAGACGCTGGCCGGGGCGGAGCGGGTGCGGATGCCCAACGCGACGCCCGAGGACATCGGCCGGATCAGCCCGACCCAGTGGACCCTGATCGACCAGAACCAGCTGGAGCCGATCCTGCGGGCGCGGGCCGTCGAGGTCGGCGCCGACGTCCGCTTCCACACCCGGCTGGACGGGGTGACGCAGGATCAGGACGGGGTGCTGGCCACCGTCACCGACCTGGCCACCGGCCGCCGGGAGGAGCTGCGGGCCGCCTACCTGATCGCGGCGGACGGCAGCCGCAGCCCCGTCCGCGAACTGCTCGGGATCGGCGCGGCCGGCCCCGGCACCATCACCAACCTGGTCTCGGTCTTCTTCGAGGCGGACCTGACCGAGGCGCTGCGCGGCCGCCGGATCATCGCCGCCTACGTCAACAACCCGGAGGTGCGGGGCACCCTCATCCCGATCGACAACGACCGGCGCTGGGTGCTGAACGTCTCCTACTTCCCCGACCGCGGGCAGCGGGCCGAGGACTTCACCGAGGAGCGCTGCGCGGCGGTGATCCGGGCCGCGGTCGGGGTGCCGGAGCTGGCGCTGAAGGTGGAGTCCACCCACCTGCCCTCCTGGGACATCTCGGCCCGGGTCGCGGACGCGTTCACCGCGGGCCGGGTGCTGGTGGCCGGCGACGCCGCCCACGTGATGCCGCCGACCGGCGCGTTCGGGGCCAGCACCGGCATCCAGGACGCGTACAACCTGGCCTGGAAGCTCGCCCTGGTGCTGGCCGGCACGGCCGGGCCCGGCCTGCTGGAGAGCTACCGGGCCGAGCGCCGCCCGGTCGCGGAGCAGACGGTGCGTCAGGCGATGCTGCGGTTCGCGGTGCGGGAGGGCAAGCAGTTCCAGGAGGTGGCGCCGGAGCTGCTGGACGAGACCACGGTGACCTTCGGCTACCGCTACCCGGCGGGGGCGTTCGCCGCCGGGCCCGACGGCGGCGACGAACCCTTCGAGGACCCGGCGCGGCCGACCGGCCGGCCCGGGGCCCGGGCACCGCACCTGGTGCTGGGCGGACCGCACGGCCCGCTCTCCTGCCTGGACCTGTTCGGCGCGGGCTTCGTGCTGCTGGCCGACGGCGCGGCGGGCGACTGGACGGAGCGGGCGGTGGCCGAGGCCGGCCGGCTCGGCCTGCCGCTCGCGGTCCACCGGATCGGCCCGGACGGGGAGTTCACTGATCCGGAGGGGGTGTTCCGGGCCCGGTACGGGCTGCCGCTCGGCGGTGCTTCCTTGGTCCGGCCGGACGGCTTCGTCGCCTGGCGCTCCACGGGCGAGGACCCCGCTCCCGCCGAGGCGGTGGCCGCGGCGCTGCGCACGCTGCTGGACCGCGACTGAGCGGACGACACCAGGAAGGGGCGCCCGGCCTTGCCGGGCGCCCCTTCCGTCATGCCGCTCTGTCCTGCCGTCGGATCGCCGAGCCTCGGTGCAGCCAGGCCGCCGCGCGGACGGCGTCGGGTCGTCGGACCACCGAGCCGTCGGACCACCGTGCTCGGGCCGCCGCGCTGTCGTGCCGTCAGGGGCGCAGCAGCCGGGCCAGGGTGCTGCCCAGGGCCTCGGCCGGGTCGGCCGGGAGTGCGGCGGTCCGCCAGGCGATGAAGCCGTCCGGCCGGATCAGTGCGGCTCCGTCCGGGCCCACGCCGTAGGCCTTGAGGAAGCGCTCGACCGTCTCCGGCGGCTCCCCCGCACCGACCCGACGGGCCGTCAGGTCCAGCCCGGTGGCGGCCCGGACGGCCGCTGCGGCGGGCTCCCAGGCGGCCCCGGCCGGGCCGGTCAACAGCAGGAAGCCGCCGGTCAGCAGATCGTGGAGCGGCGTGGTGCGGCCGTCGACGACCAGCGGGAGGTGGGCGGCCCGGGTGCCGGGGCGGCCGGAGGGCACCACCGGGTCCTCGACCGGGGCGCCGTCGTCCGGGCCGTCCTCGGTGAGCACCGCGCCGGAGCGGTAGACCTGGCCGAACAGCACGGTGGTCTCCGGGCGGTGCCGGGCGGCCGCCTCGGCGTCCAGTCCGCTGCGCTGGAGGTAGCGGATGACGCCCTGCTCCACGGTGAACTCGGCGACCGGCGCCCGCTCCTGCTCGTAGCTGTCCAGCAGTTCGGGGCCGGCCTGGCCGCGCAGCACCAGGGCCAGCTTCCAGGCCAGGTTGTGCGCGTCCTGGACGCCCATGTTGCCGCCGAAGCCGCCGGTGGGCGGCATCACGTGCACGCAGTCCCCGGCCAGCAGCACCCGCCGGTCGCGGAACCGGTCGGCGACCTGGGCCGCCACCTCCCAGCTGCTCGCCGACTCCACCTCGACCGCCAGCTCCGGCACCCCGACGGCGGCCCGCACCAGCTCGACGCACTCCTCGGCGGAGTACTCCCGGTGGCTGGCCCCCGGCGGCAGGCTCGGCGCCAGCACCCAGCGGTCCGACTCCGGCCCGCCGATCCGCCCCAGCACGCCCTTGACCCGCTCGTTGCTGACGAAGCAGAGGAAGAAGCTCCGCCCGGCGACGTACGGGTCGAGGTCGGCGTGGAAGATGACGCTCATCTGCTGCCCGAGCACGCCCCGGCCGTGCGCGCCGATGCCGAGGCCCTCCCGGATCTCGGCGCGGAAGCCGTCGGCGGCCACCAGGTAGCGGCTGCGCACCGTCCGTTCGGTGCCGTCGCGCAGGTCGCGCAGCACCGCGGTGACGCCGTCGGCGTCCTGACGGTGGCTCACCAGCTCGGTGCCGAAGCGGAGGTCGGCGCCCAGCTCGCGGGCCCGCTCCAGCAGCACCGGCTCCAGGCGGTCCTGCCCGATCAGCGTCCAGCCGGTGGTGCCGACCTCGTTCGGGTCGTGCCGGAACGGGCCGTCGAAGCGGCCGAGTTCGGTCCCGGTCAGCGAGGTGACCTGGAGGATGTCGCCGTACTGGGCGCCGGGCGTCTCGCGCTCGCGCACCCGCTGCTCCAGGCCGAGCGCCCGCAGCAGCTCCATGGTGCGCGGGCTGGCCGCCTGCGCCCGGGGGTGCGCCGAGACCTCGGTGTGCCGCTCCACCAGCACCGGCCGGATGCCCTGCCGGGCCAGGAAGAGGGCCTGGGCCAGACCCACCATGCTGCCGCCCACGATCAGGACGTCGGTCGTCTCCACGGCCATGTCCGCTCCCTTCGGTTGCCTGTGTCGGATCCCTGCCGGGCGAAGCGAACACCGGGCCGCTGGGGCAAGGCTGGTGGGACGGGCGAGCCGCGGGACGCGGGGCACTACCACGTCCCAGGCGGATTCGAGCGCTGTCCCAGCCGGTCTGGCGATGCTTCGTCAGGTACCGGCCGACGGACGGAGAGGGGTGGCGGGGAGCGTGGTGGAGACCTTGAGCGTGGCGGTGCTGGTGGGCACCGGTCTGGTGGCGGGGGTGCTGTTCGCGGTGGCGATCAGCGTGGTGCCCGCGCTGATCGCGATGACGCCGGAGCACTACGTGGCCACCCACAAGCTGCTCGGGCGCCACTACGACCGGATCATGCCGTTCGTGGTGGCCGGGTCCACCCTGGCCGACCTGGTGCTGGCGGTCCGGGCCGAGGGCCCGACGCGGCTGCTGTTCGGTGCGGCGGTGCTGTGCATGGCGGGGGTGGCGGTGGTGTCGCAGACCAGGAACGTGCCGATCAACCGGCGGGTCAAGGCCACCGGGCCGGCCGACCTGGGCCCCGACTGGCAGGACCCCCGGCCGCAGTGGCGCGACTGGCACCTGGTGCGCACCTGCTGCGCGGCGGCCGGCTGCACGCTGACGGCGGCCGCGGTGGTGCTGTCGTGACCGGCGGCACCGTCCGGCGGGCGCTGCCCGAGGGCCCGGACCGGGCGGGGGCGGACGAGCGGATGCGCGAGCTGCTCTCCCGGGCCGACCCGGGGCCGGTGGCGCTGCACCTCGCGCTGCTGCACTTCACGGGGCGGCGCAGCGGCCGCCCGTACACCGTGCCGGCCGGGGTGCACCGGCTGGGCGGTGCTCTGGTGGTGGCCACCGGCAGCGGCTGGCGGCACAACTTCGCGGGCGGCGCGGCGGGCGAGCTGACCTGGCGGGGCCTGCGCGGCCCGGTCCGCTACCGGCTGGCGGAGGACGCCGAGCGGACCGCCCGCGGCTATCTGGAGCTGTACCACCGCTACGGCGAGGCGGCCGGGCGGCGGCTGGGCATCGCGGTGACGGCGGCCCCGGACCTGGCCGCGTTCCGGGCCGCCGTGGCGGCCGAGGGCCTGGCGCTGGTGGACGTGGCGCCGCAGGCCGGCACCTGGGGCGGGCCGGACGGCGAACTGCCGTGAACCGCAAGCGAATCGGACCGGACGAGAGGACTGCAGGATGAGCGGGATCACGGGCTGGGTGGACTTCGGGCGGGACGCGGCCGGGCAGGCCGGCACCCTGCGGGCGATGTCTGCGGCGCTGGCCCACCGCGGGCCGGACGGCGCGGGCGAGTGGGCCGAGGGGCCGGCCGCGCTGGCGCACCGGCGGCTGGCGCTGCTGGAGCTCGAACGGGGCGCGCAGCCCGCGGTGTTCGCCGACGGCGGCCGTCCGGTGGCGGTGCTGGCCCTGGACGGGGCGCTCACCAACCGGGACGAGCTGGCCGCCGAACTGGCGTCCCGGGGACACCGGTTGACGGACCGTTCGGACGCCGAGGCGGCGCTGCACGCCTACCTGGAGTGGGGCGAGGGGTTCCTCCCGCGACTGGAGGGCCTGTTCGCGCTGGCGGTCTGGGACGTCCGCCGGCAGGAGCTGCTGCTGGCCAGGGACCGGCTGGGCGTCAAGCCGCTGTGCTACGTGACCACCGCCGACGGGGCGCTGTTCGGCTCCGAGCCGAAGGCGCTGCTGGCCCATCCGGAGGTCAGCCCGGTGGTGGACGCGGACGGGCTGCGCGAGCTGTTCGCGCACAGCCGCAAGCCGGGCACCGGCGTGTTCCGGGGGATGCGCGAAGTGCTTCCCGGGCACCGGCTGACGGTCCGTCGGGGCGGCGTCACCGAGCAGCGCTACTGGTCGCTGCCGGCCCGGCCGCACACCGACGACACCGCGACCACCGTCGCCACGGTGCGGGAGCTGCTGGCCGGTTCGGTGGCGCGGCACCTGCGGGCGGACGTCCCGGTCGGTGCGATGCTCTCCGGCGGGATCGACTCCAGCGCGCTGACGGCGCTGGCGCAGCGGACCCTGCGGGAGGCCGGGGGCGGGCCGCTGCGCACCTTCTCGGTCAACTTCACCGGCTACACCGAGAACTTCCAGCCGCACCCGACCATGCGGGCCACCCCCGACGCCCCGTTCGCCGAGCTGGCGGCCCGTCACATCGGCACCGAGCACACCGAGATCCTGTTGGACACCGCCGCGCTGGCCGACCGCGAGGTGCACGCGGCCGCGCTGCGCAGCCAGGACGTGCCGTCCCCGCTGGGCGACATGGACGTCTCGCTGCTGCTGTTCTTCGCGGCGCTGCGCCGTGCGGGGGTGACGGCGGTGCTCTCCGGCGAGACCGCGGACGAGGTGTTCAACGGCTACTTCTGGGCGTACGACCCGGACCACAGCAACTCCCGCACCTTCCCCTGGGTCTCGTTCGAGCGCGGCCACGACGCGGCGGCCGGCGGGCTCGGCTGCTCGCTGGTGGACCTCGGGCTGCGCAAGGAGCTGGACTTCCTGGAGTACGCCGACCAGCACTACCGCGACGCGCTGACCGAGGTCCCGCACGTGGCCGGCGAGAGCGCGGCCGAGCGCCGGGCCCGCGAGGTGAGCTACCTGGCGCTGACCCGCTGGGCGCCGACCCACCTGGACCGGGCGGACCGGATGAGCGCGGCGCACGGCGTGCAGCTGCGGCCGCCGTTCTGCGACCGGGCCCTGGTGGAGTACGTCTACAACGTGCCCGCCGAGCTCAAGCGGGTGGGCGGCCAGGAGAAGAGCCTGCTGCGGGCGGCGGTCGCCGACCTGCTGCCGGAGCCGGTGCTGAACCGGCGCAAGAGCGCCTACCCGACCACCCAGGACGCCGAGTACGGGGAGCGGCTGCGGGCCCGGTTCGCCGAGCTGGCGGCCGACCGCGGGGCGGCCGTCGCGCCGCTGCTGGACACCGCCGCGACCAGGGCCGCGCTGGCTCCGGGCGGCGCGCCCAGCGGGGCGTTCGCCTGGGTCGAGCGGGCCAGCATGGAGATGATGATCCAGCTCGACACCTGGCTGACCGAGTACCGGGTGGACCTGCGGCTCTGACGTGGCGGCGTCACACCTCCGCCGCCGCATTCGTCCGGATCGCATTCCCCGGCTGACTTGATTCGGACCGTCCTTGCCATATATGCACACGGGCGAATATGGTGGCGGGCGAACTGGGAAAGATTGGGTTCAGGGCAGGTGAATTCTTCACCATTGCCCGCCGCTCCCCCCAGCGGTCCCGTAGCCACCCAGCGCCTGGGACGAGGCGGCCACTGCCGCCCAGGAAAAGAAAAGGCAAAAGACGGGCAATGGTCATTTTGCCGCTGTACTCAGCCCCACCGGGATTGCCAGGTGTGAATGTGGCCGAAATGAGGATTCGCCATGCTGGAGATCGGAATTCTGGGCTCGCTCCGCGTACACCGTGACGGCGGGGACGTCACCCCCTCCGCCCCCAAGCTGCGCCAGGTGCTCGCACTGCTGGTGCTCAACGCCAACACCCTGGTCAGCGTCGACCAGCTGTGCGAGGAGCTCTGGGAGGACCGCCCCCCGCTGAGCGCCCTGACCACCCTTCAGACCTACATCTACCAGCTGCGCCGGCGGCTGCGGCTGGCCACCGGACAGACCGGGGCACCGTTCGCCTCCTGCCCGCCGAGCGGCCGCCCGGCCCTGCTCACCAGGGTCGGCGGCTACGAGCTCCAGCTGGAGGACAAACAGGCCGTCGACGCCTACCGCTTCGAGCAGTTGGTGGAGCGCGGCCGCGGCGAGCACCGGGCCGGCCTGGGCCGGCAGGCGGCCGACACCCTGGCCGAGGCGCTGGGGATCTGGCAGGGCCAGGCCCTGGTCGACGTGACCGGCAGCCGGCGGCTGGCCGCCTGGTCCACCCAGCTGGAGGAGCACCGCCGCAACGCGATGGAGCGGCGCTTCGCGATCGAGCTGGAGCTCGGCCGCCACCACGCGGTGCTGGACGAGCTGTCGACGGCCTTCCGGGCCCATCCGACCCACGAGGCCTTCGCCGACCAGCTGATGCGGGCCCTGCACCGGGGCGGCCGCCGCCCGGAGGCGCTCGACGTCTTCCGCACCCTGCGCACCCGCCTGGTGGACGACCTCGGACTGGAGCCCTCGGCGGCGCTGCAGCAGCTGCACCAGGAGGTGCTGGCCGACCGCGGCCGGCCCGCCGCCCCGCCCAGAAGCGGTACCGGGCGGCCGGTCCCGCAGCGGACCGCCCTGCTCAGCCCGGCCCAACTCCCGGCCGACGTCGGGGACTTCGTCGGGCGGCAGGAGGAACTCGCCGAACTCGAGGGCTACTTAGGCGACACCCGGCGGGCCGAGTCGGGCACCCGGGTGGTGGAGGTGCACGGCGCCCCCGGCGTCGGCAAGACCGCGTTCGCGATCCGCGCCGCGCACCGGCTGCGCCGGTACTTCCCCGACGGCCAGCTCTACGTCGACCTGACGGCGGTGGGCCACGGCACGGCCCAGCTCACCGAGGTGCTGGCCGCCGCCCTGGGCTCGCTGGGCCTGCGCCGCGACGAGCTGCCGACCGGGCTGGACGACCTCAGCCGGCTGCTGCGCAGCTGGACCGCCGACCGCAGGGTGCTGGTGGTGGTCGACGACGTGCTGGCCGCCTCCCAGCTGCGCGCCCTGATCCCCGGCGGCTCCGGGTGCGCGGTGATCGCCACCAACCGGTACCGGGCGCACAGCCTCGGCATGGGCCGCAAGGTGGTGCTGTCGGCGCTCTCCACCGACGACTCGCTGCGGCTGTACAACCGGGTGGCCGGCGGGCGGCACTGGCAGGACGAACCGGCCGCCGCGCACGAGCTGCTGCGGATGTGCGAGGGGCTGCCGCTGGTGCTCCGCGCGGTCGCGGCCCGGCTCGCGGCCCGGCCCGGCTGGTCGGCGGCGCGGCTGGCCGAACGGCTGCGCAGCAACCAGTCGGTGCTGCTCGGCCTGCCGGCCGGCACCCAGTCGCTGGCCGGCACCGTGGAGTCGAGCTACCGTCACCTGCCGGAGCCGCACCGGAAGTTGCTGCACCTGCTGGCCGAGCGCAACCGCCGGTGTTGGCGGGCGGACGACGCGGCCAAGCTGCTGTCTCGGCGAGCGGAGGACGCCGAGACCCTGCTGGAGGACCTGGTGGACGTGCACCTGGTGGACGAACTGCCGGTCAGCGCCGAGGACCGGGAGTCCGGGGCCGCCCCGGCGTACGCGGTGCCGCGGCTCACCCGGCACGCCCTGCTGCTGCTCCGCGGCGAGGAGGCCCCGCCCCCGGCACCGCGGCACGAGCCCGCCGGCACCGCCCTGCTGACCCACCCCGGCCTCGCCGGCTGACCCCCGCCCACCCGGCCCGCCCCTCCCCGTCCGACCGATCCCGGCCCGTCACGCCTCCCCGGCGCGACGGGCCGCGGTGCGTCCCGGCCCGCTCCGGCCCCGCCCAGCGGCCTTCCAGGAGCCTTCGAGAGCGCCTCGATCACCGCCCACCAGCATGGGTCGGGTAGCGACGAGCAAGGAGGCACCGTGCATCGAACGCTGATCGTGGCGAGGATGGACCTCGCCGACGCCGAGGGCGTGGCGCAGGTCTTCGCCGACTCGGACGGCACCGAACTCCCCCATCTGGTGGGCGTGTCCAGGCGGACCCTGTTCGCCTTCCACAACCTGTACTTCCACCTGGTCGAGGCCGAGCAGGACATCGCTCCCAATCTCTACCGGGCCCGGAGCCACCCGCGGTACCAGGAGATCAACACCCGGCTCGGCGAGTTCATCACCCCCTTCGACCCGAACTGGCGCGAGCCGAGGGACGCGATGGCCGTGCCGTTCTACTCCTGGACCCCGGACGGCGGCGCCGAGATCACCCGGCCGAACGGCGCCAACCTGGGCGGTGGCGCATGAGCGCCCCCGCGGTCAAGGTGGCCGTCGACGCCGTCGAGGCGAACACCAAGCGCGGCGGCGACATCCGGGTCACCCTCAGTCCCCGGACGGTGGGCTGCCGTTCGGGCTTCGGCGGGCGGCTCACGCTGGCCCCCGGCGAGTACGTCACCGAGCACCTGCACCCGTACTCCGAGGAGTTCCTGCACGTGGTGCGGGGCCGGCTGGAGATGACGCTGGACGACCAGCCGGTGCAACTCACCGTCGGCGACTCGCTGTTGGTTCCGATCGGGGTCCGGCACCGGCTGGTCAACACCGGCACCGAGACGGCCGAGGCGGTCTTCCACCTCTCGCCGCTGGCCCCCCGGCCCGAGCTCGGCCACATCGACACCGAGCAGCCGCTGGACGCCGCCGCCGGCAATCCGGACGTGGGCGGCGCGGGCGTGGGCGGCGCGCAGGCCGGAGGCGCGCGGTGACCCGACGGGCCGTCATCACCGGCGTCGGGGTGGTCGCGCCGGGCGGCATCGGCCGCAAGGCCTACTGGGACCTGCTCGCGGCGGGGCGCACGGCCACCCGCAGGATCAGCCTGTTCGACCCCTCCGGCTTCCGCTCGCAGGTGGCCGCCGAGTGCGACTTCGACCCGCGCGCGGCCGGGCTCACCGCCCGGGAGGTCCGGCGGATGGACCGGGCCGCCCAGTTCGCCGTGGTGGCGGCCCGCGAGGCGGTGGCCGACAGCGGCCTCGACCTGTCCGGCGCGGACCCGGCCCGGCTGGCCGTCTCGGTCGGCAGCGCGGTCGGCTGCACGATGGGCCTGGAGGAGGAGTACACCGTCCTCTCCGACCAGGGCCGCGACTGGCTGGTGGACCACAGCTACGGCGTCCCGCACCTGTACGGCTACATGGTGCCCAGCACGCTGGCGGCCGAGGTGGCCTGGCAGGTCGGCGCCGAGGGCCCGGTCGCTCTGGTCTCCACCGGCTGCACCTCGGGCCTGGACTCGATCGGCCACGGCGTGCAGCTGATCGAGGAGGGCAGCGCCGACGTGGTGCTGGCCGGGGCGACCGACGCCCCGCTGTCGCCGATCACCCTCGCCTGCTTCGACGCCATCAAGGCGACCACCCCGAGCAACGCCGACCCGGAGCACGCCTCGCGGCCCTTCGACGGCCGGCGCGACGGGTTCGTGCTGGGCGAGGGCTCGGCGGTGCTGGTGATCGAGGAGGCGGCGGCGGCCCGCCGCCGCGGCGCCGAGGTGTACGCGGAGGTGCTCGGCTTCGCCGGGCGCAGCAACGCCTTCCACATGACCGGGCTCAAGCCGGACGGCCGGGAGATGGCCGAGGCGATCCGGGTCGCGCTGGACCGGGCCGGGACCGACCCGTCCGCCGTCGACTACGTCAACGCGCACGGCTCCGGCACCAAGCAGAACGACCGGCACGAGACCGCCGCCTTCAAGCGCAGCCTCGGGCCCCGGGCCCACGAGGTCCCGGTGAGCTCGATCAAGTCGATGATCGGTCACTCCCTGGGCGCCATCGGCTCCCTGGAGATCGCCGCCTGCGCGCTGGCGCTGCGCCACCAGGTGGTGCCGCCGACCGCCAACCTCACGGTAGCCGATCCCGAGTGCGACCTGGACTACGTGCCGGTGACCGCGCGCGAGCACCGGATGGACCGGGTGCTCAGCGTGGGCAGCGGGTTCGGCGGCTTCCAGACCGCGATGGTGCTCGGCCGGCCGGGCACGGGGGCGGTCCGATGAGCGCCTCGGGGCTCGGCACCGGGCGGCCCGGCCGGGCCGTGGTGACCGGGATCGGCGTGGTGGCCCCGACCGGGATCGGCGCCCGGCAGCACTGGGAGTCGGTGCTCGCGGGCAAGAGCGGCCTCGGCCGGATCACCCGCTTCGACACCACCGGCTACCCGGTCCGCGTGGCCGGCGAGGTGCCCGGCTTCGCCACCGCGGAGCAGGTGCCTGGCCGGCTGGTCCCGCAGACCGACCGCTTCACCCACTTCGCGCTGGCGGCCGCGGCGGCCGCGCTGGAGGACGCCGGCGCCGATCCGGCCGCGCTGCCCGAGTACGAGATGGCGGTGGTGAGCGCGAGCTCCTCCGGCGGCACCGAGTTCGGACAGCACGAGATGGAGCGGCTGTACCAGCGCGGCCCGTCCTGGGTGACGGCCTATCAGTCGATCGCCTGGTTCTACGCGGCGACCACCGGCCAGGTCTCCATCCGGCACGGCATGCGCGGCCCCTGCGGGGTGCTCTGCTGCGAGCAGGCCGGCGGCCTGGACGCGCTCGGGCAGGCCCGGCGGCTGCTCTCCTCCGGCTCGCGACTGGTGCTCAGCGGCGGCACGGACGCCTCGCTCTGCCCGTACGGACTGGTGGCCCAGCTGTCGGCCGGCGGGCTCTCCACCGAGGACGACCCGGCCCGCGCCTACCTACCCTTCGACCGGGCCGCGACGGGCTTCGTCCCCGGCGAGGGCGGCGCCTTCCTGGTGGTGGAGAGCGCCGCCGGGGCGGCCGGGCGCGGCGCCCCGCACTACGGCGAACTGCTGGGCTACGCGGCCGGGTTCGACCCGCCGCCGGGCTCCGCCCGTCCGCCGGTGCTGGCCGCCGTGATCCGGCGCGCGCTGGCCGACGCCGGGCTGGCCGCCGAGGCGGTGGACGTGGTGTTCGCCGACGCCTCCGGCCGGCCGGAGCAGGACCTGGCCGAATCCCGGGCGATCACCGAGGTGTTCGGCCCCGGCGGGGTGCCGGTGACGGCGCCCAAGACCCTGACCGGCCGGCTCTACGCCGGCGGCGCGGCGCTGGACACCGCCACCGCCCTGCTGGCGCTGCGCCACGGACTGGTCCCGCACACCGCGGGCCCGCTCCACCCGGCCCCCGGCCACGAGATCGACCTGGTGCTGGACCGCCCCCGGCCGACCGCACCGCGCACCGCCCTGGTGCTGGCCCGCGGCCACGGCGGCTTCACCTCCGCGCTGCTGGTCGGCGCCGGTGACGGCCCGCACCCCACGACATGACCCGAGACGACGAAAGGCGGCCGCTGATGGCCCAGTTCACGGTGGAGGACCTGCTGCGGATCCTGCGCGAGGGTGCCGGCACGGACGAGCGGAGCGCTGCGGACGGGAGGGACCTGACGGACGTGCCGTTCAGCGAGCTGGGCTACGACTCGCTGGCCCTGCTGGAGCTGGCCGGCCGGGTGGAGCGGGAGTACGGCTTCCGCATCCCGGACGGCGAGGTGGAGCAGAAGGAGACGCCCCGTCAGGTGGTCGACTACGTCAACGCACGGCTCGCCGGGGCGGTGCGCTGATGGCCGGGCACACCGACAACGCGATCACCATCGACGCCCCGATGGAGCTGGTCTGGGAGATGACCAACGACGTGGCCGGCTGGCCGCGGCTGTTCAGCGAGTACGCGAGCGCCGAGATCCTGGAGCGGGACGGCGACACCGTCCGCTTCCGGCTCGCGCTCCACCCGGACGAGAACGGCCAGGTGTGGAGCTGGGTCTCCGAACGGACCCCGGACCCGGCCACCCGGACCGTCCGGGCCCACCGGGTGGAGACCGGCCCGTTCCAGCACATGGACATCCGCTGGTCGTACGTCCAGCAGGCGGACGGGGTCCGGATGCGCTGGCTGCAGGACTTCGCGATGAAGCCCGGCGCCCCGCTGGACGACGCCGGGATGACCGACCGGCTGAACCGCAACACCCTGGTCCAACTGCGGCTGATCAAGGCCAAGGTGGAGGCCGCCGCACGGGCCGACCGGCAGCTCTCCGGCCGACGGTTCCTGGTCACCGGCGGCACCCGGGGCATCGGCCGCGGCATCGTGCTGGCCGCCGCCCGGGCCGGCGCCGACGTGGTGACCTGCTACCGCACCCCGGGCGAGGCGGTCGGCTCGCTCCAGCGGGAGCTGGCCGACACCCCCGGCAAGCACCGGGTGCTGCGCGCCGACGCCGCCGACGAGCGGGACGTGGAGCGGCTGCTGGACGAGTGCGACGCCGGCCTCGGCGGGCTGGACGTGGTGGTCAACAACGCCGGGACCTTCCGGCCGGTGCCCTACCGGGACCTCGGCCCCGCCGAGTGGGCGGCCACCGTGCAGGGCAACCTGACGGCCACTCACCTGGTGACCCACCGCGCCCTGCCGCTGCTCGGCCCCGGCTCCTCGATCGTCAACCTCGGCTCCACCGTGGCGGGGATCGGCATGGCCGGCGGCGCCCACTACACCGCGGTCAAGGCCGGCCTGGTCGGGCTGACCCGCTCGCTGGCCCGGGAGCTCGGCCCGCAGGGCATCCGGGTCAACACCGTCTCCCCCGGCCGGATCGCCACCGAGGCGCTGGACGAGCTGCCCGCCGAGGCGGCCGAGCAGCAGCGCCGGCTGTTCTCCTCGTTCACCGCGCTCGGCCGGCTCGGCACCGTGGCGGACATCGCCCACCTGGTGCTCTTCCTCGGCAGCGAGCACTCCGCCTACATCACCGGCCAGAACATCCACGCCGACGGCTGCGTCTGACCCCGGCCCCCGGGCACGCCCGCCCACCGTACCCGTCACGTCCGCCTGCTCCGGCCCGAAGCGTCCGGCAGGCCCCAGGAGGGAACCCCGATGGAACTCGCACTGCACGGCAAGAAGATCCTGGTCACCGGCGGCAGCCGGGGCATCGGCCGCGGCATCGTCCTGGCCGCCGCCCGGGCCGGCGCCGACGTGCTCACCTGCTACCGGCAGGAGGGCGAGGCGGTGGACAGCCTGGTCCAGGAGCTCAAGGAGACCCCCGGCGAGCACCACGTGGTCCGGGCCGACGTGGCCCTGATCGAGGAGGTGGACCGGTTGGCCGTGCTCGCGAAGCAGCGGTTCGGCCGGCTGGACGGGGTGGTGAACAACGCCGGCGTGATCAGCCACGTCCCGTTCGCCGAGCTGCCCGCCGACGAGTGGTCCCGGATCATCGACACCAACCTCACCGCGGCCTACCGGGTGATCCAGCAGACCCTGCCGCTGCTCGGGGCCGGCTCCTCGATCGTCAACATCGGCTCCCGCGGCGCCGCCGCCGGCATCCCGCTGCGGGCCCACTACACCGCCGCCAAGGCGGCCATGACCGGCCTGACCCGCTCGCTCGCCAAGGAACTCGGCCCGCGCGGCGTCCGGGTCAACGTGGTGGCACCCGGCGTGATCGAGACCGAGGCCTTCGACGCCATGCCCGCCGACCGCGCCGAGGCGCTGCGGGCCACCTACGCGCAGAAGACCTCGCTGGCCCGGCTCGGCACGGTGGCCGAACTGGCCGCCCCCGTGCTCTTCCTGCTCAGCGACCTGTCCGGGTACGTCACCGGTGAGACCCTCAACGTGGACGGGGGCATCTGATGGGTGAGCAGGTGTTCCGGGTGATGCTGCGGATGCAGATCAACCCCGGCATGGAGGGCGACTTCGAGCGGGTCTGGCGCGAGGTCGGCGACTCGGTCACCGACCACCCGGCCAACCTCGGCCAGTGGCTGTCCCGCAGCGCCGAGGAGAGCGGCGTCTACTGGATCGTCAGCGACTGGACCGACGAGCCCAGGTTCCGCGAGTTCGAGACCAGCGACCGGCACCTGACGCACCGGCAGAAGCTGCACCCGTACCGCAGCGCCGGGTCGATGACCACGATGCACGTGGTCGCCGCGCTGGCCGGCGCGGCCGGCGGCGCGCCGTGACGGCCGGCGCCGTCGAGGTGGTGCTGTACCACCTGAGCGACGACCCGGCGGCCGTGCTGACGGCGTACCACGAGTCCAGCCGCCGGATGGCCGGCACCCCCGGCCTGCTCGGCAACCGCCTGCTCGGCGCGCCCGGCCGCCCGGACTGCTTCGTGGTGGTCAGCCGCTGGGCCGACTGGGAGGCCTTCGAGCGCTGGGAGGGCGGGGCCCGGCACCGTGACCAGACCGCCCCGCTGCGCCCCTTCCGCGACACCGCCCGCGAGCGGCCGTTCGAGATCTACCGAGAGCTCGCCAGCTACGGCGCGGCCAGCCGCGAGCCGGACCCGACAGGAGCCAGCGCATGACCCACCCGGCCACCCCGGCGGCGCCGCTCGACCTCTTCACGCCCGCCTTCCACCAGGACCCGTACGCCGTGCTGGCCGAGCTGCGCGAGGCGGCGGGGGCCGTCCCGGTGCTCACCCCCAACGGACTGCGCACCTGGCTGGTCACCTGCTACGAGGACGCCCGGGCGCTGCTCGCCGACCCGCGGCTGAGCAAGGACATGCGGGTCGGCTTCCAGCTGGTCCCGAAGAACTTCGCGGACCCGGCCGCGCGGGAGGCGTTCCTCCGGGAGGCGGGCGAACGCAGCCAGTTCCCGCAGGAGTTGAGCGCGCACATGCTGGACAGCGACCCGCCGGACCACACCCGGCTGCGCCGCCTGGTGGGCCGGGCCTTCACCGCCCGCCGGGTCGAGTCGCTGCGGCCCCGGATCACCGCCCTGGTGGACGAGCTGCTGGACGGCCTCGCCGGGCAGGAGCGGGTCGAGCTGATGGAGGCGCTGGCCTTCCCGGTGCCGTTCACGGTGATCTGCTGGCTGCTCGGGGTGCCGCCGGACGACCGGGCCGAGTTCCGCCGCTGGTCCAACCTGCTGGTCTCCGGCGCCGGCACCGAGGAGGTCCGGGACGCCAACGTGGCGATGATCGGCTACCTCCGGGCGCTGATCGCGGCCAAGCGCGCGGCGCCCGCCGACGACCTGCTGAGCGATCTGGTGCACGCCGAGGAGGAGGGCGAGCGGCTGGCGGCCGAGGAGCTGGTCCCGATGGCCTTCCTGCTGCTGGTCGCCGGGCACGAGACCACCGTCAACCTGATCGGCAACGGCACCCTGACCCTGCTCACCCACCCCGCGGCCCGGGCCCGGCTGGCCGCCGACGCCTCGCTCTGGCCCGCCGCGGTCGAGGAGTTCCTGCGCCACGACGGGCCGGTCTCCCACGCCACCTGGCGGTTCACCACCGAGCCGGTGAAGGTCGGTGACGTGCTCATCCCGGAAGGCGAGTTCGTCACCATCTCACTGGCCGCGGCCGGCCGCGATCCGGCCCGTCACCAGGACCCGGACCGCTTCGACCTCGACCGGCCGAACACCGCCGGCCTGGCCTTCGGCCACGGCATCCACCACTGCCTGGGCGCCCCGCTGGCCCGGCTGGAGGGGCAGATCGTGATCGGCCGGCTCTTCGAGCGCTTCCCCGGCCTGCGGCTGGCCGGGGAGCCCGGCGAGCTGCGCCACCGTCAGAGCCTGATGATGCGCGGCCTGGAGGAGCTCCCCGTCCACCTCGCCTGACCCCGCCCCGACCCTTCGCCCGCACTCACAGCCAGGAGACTCCCATGGCACGTCCCAGCTGGGCACCGCCCGAGGTGGACATCGACACCCCGAGCATCGCCCGGGTCTACGACTACTGGATCGGGGGCACCCACAACTTCCCGGTCGACCGCGAACTCGCCGAGCGGGTCTCTGCGGGCAACCCCGACCTGGTCCGCACCCTGCGGGCCAACCGCGCCTTCCTGCGCCGCTCGGTGCGCGAGCTGTCCGCCCTGGGCGTGCGTCAGTTCCTGGACATCGGCTCCGGCATCCCGGCCGAGGGCAACGTCCACGACGTCGCCCTGGCCGCCCACCCGGACAGCACCGTGGTCTACGTGGACATCGACCCGGTCGCGGTCGCGCACGGCCGGGCCATCCTGGCCGAGGAGCCGCGGGCCGCCGTCTTCCAGGGCGACCTCTACGAGGCCGAGCGGATCCTGACCGCCCCGGAGACCCTGGAGCTGATCGACTTCGAGCGGCCGGTCGCGCTGCTGCTCGCCGCCGTCCTGCACTTCGTCCCCGACGGGGACGACCCGCTGAAGCTGATCCGGCAGTACACCGACCGGCTGGCGCCCGGCAGTTACCTGGTGCTCTCGCACGCCGGCGCGGACCAGGTGCCGCGGACCGCGCCGCAGGCCGCCGAGAACTACCGCAGCGCGGTCAGCCAGGTGATCTGGCGCAGCACGGAGGAGCTGGCCGCCCTGTTCGCCGGGCACCAGCTGCTCGAACCCGGCGTCGTCCGGGCCCCGCTCTGGCGGCCCGAGCCCGGCGAACTGCCGGATCCGGAGCTCCCGATGCTGGCGGGGGTGGCGGTCAAGGCCGCCGGGTGAGCGGGGTGGACACCTCGCTGCACGGACCGGCGCGGCCGGCCGCCGGGGCGGGTGCCCCGGCCGGCCGGCCGCGCGGGCTCGGCACCCTGCTCGCGGTCGACCTCTGGGAGCGGTTCAGCTTCTTCGGCATGGCCGCGATCCTGGTGCTCTACCTGACGGACGGTCAGGACCGGGGCGGGGCCGGGATGACCGCGCAGAACGCCACCGCCGTGTTCGCGGCGTTCATGGCCCTCGGCTTCCTGGCCGGCCTGCCGGGCGGCTGGCTGGCCGACCGGGTGCTCGGCTGCCGCCGCGCCGTCCTGCTCGGCGGTGTGCTGATCGCCGCCGGGCACGCCGTGCTCGCGGCGCCCTGGGGCGCCGCGCTGTACGGCGGCCTGCTGCTGGTGGTGGCCGGCACCGGGCTGGTCAAGCCCGCGATCGCCGCCCTGGTCGCCTCGGTCAGCGGCCCCGACCCGGGCCGCCGGGAGGCCGCCTTCGCCCGGTTCTACCTCTGCATCCAGGCCAGCGCGCTGGTCGCTCCGGTGGTCACCGGGCTGCTCGCGGAGAAGGTCGCCTGGCACCTGGGCTTCGCCGCGGCCGCGGTCGGCATGCTGGCGGGCCTGGTCCAGTTCGCCCTGGGGTCACCGGGGTTGGGGGAGCACGGGCTGCGCCCGGCGCGCCCGCTCCCCCGCGCCGAGGCGGTGCGGACGCTGCGCCGCACGGTGCCGGCCGTCTGCCTCGCCGGCGGCCTGGCGGCGGCCGCCGCCGCGGCCGGGGCGGTGCCCGGCGCGCTCGCCGTGCTGGGCCTGGGCACCGTGCTGCTCCCGTTCTGGTACCTGCGCGCACTGCGCCGCCGTTCCCCGGCGGTGCGGCTCGGCGGGTTCACCGCGCTGATGGCCGCCTCCTCCGCGTTCTGGATGCTGTTCGCCCAGGGCGGCTCGGTGCTCGGCCTGTTCGCCGAGCGGCACACCGACCGTCAGGTGCTCGGCTTCGAGGTCCCGGCCAGCTGGTTCCAGTCCGCGCACCCGCTCTTCGTCCTGCTGGCCGCCCCCCTGGTCGCGCGCTGGTGGCGCCGGGCCGGGGAGCGGGCCGACGCCCCGGTGAAGTTCGCCGCCGCCCTGGCGGCCGCCGGGCTCAGCTTCCTCCTGATGGCCGCCGCGGCACTGCTCGCCCTGCGCGCGCCGGTCGGCCCGCAGTGGCTGCTGCTGGTCTACCTGCTTTACTCGCTCGGCGAACTCTCGCTCGCCCCGGCCGCGTTGGCCCTGGCCGCCACCGTCGCCCCGCCCGGCAGCACGGGCCGCTTCCTCGCCCTCAACGGCCTGTTCGCCGCCGTCGGCGTGGTCGCCGGCGGCCAGCTGTTCCGCCTCACCGCCGTGCTGCCGCTCCCGCTCTACTTCCTCCTGCTCGGCACCTCCGTGCTCGGCGTCGGCGCCGCGGTCGCCCTCGCCACGCCCCGCCTGCGCGTCAGCTCCGGCCCTCCCGCCGGGACCTGACGCCCCGCCGGCCCCGGGCCCCCGCCGCCGGAGCCCCCGTCAGGGAGCCCCCGTGCCGGGGGCTTCCGCCGTCGCGGCCCTGGGCCGCCGCCGACGGCTCCACCCCCGGCGCGGGCCGCGCCCTCGGCCTGGGCGCACTGGCCCTGCCGGCCGCCTTCGCCCTGGCCTTCCTGCTCCCCCGACGGGCCAGGCCCGAGCAGCAGCACCCGTGACGCGCCGACCGACGGGTGGACGGACTGGTCCGGCCGGGCCAGTCCGTCCGCGCGTCGGAGCACGTCCCCGCACCGCGGGTGGTGACCTGCCGGAGGGGGTCCGTCCCGACCCGTACCCGAAGGAGATCCATGCCCACCGCACTGCTCCACCGAGGACTCAGAGCCGCGGCCGTCGCCGCCCTCGCCCTCACCACCACCCTGACCGGTGCCACCGCGTCCACGGCCGCGCCCGAGACCGCACCGGTCCCGGTCGAGGTCACCATCGGCCCCGACGGCATCCAGGCGCCGGACAGCGCCCCGGGCGGCCTGGTCGCCTTCCGCCTGACCACCGCCGACCCGGCCGGCCGCTCCCTCCAGGTGCTCCGCCCGAAGGACGGCTCCGGCATCGACGAGCTGCTGGCGGGCCTCGCCCAGGCGGTCTCCGCGGACCCGGCCGCCGCCGCCCAGGGCATCACCCTCGCCCAGCACCGCGGAGAGGCGCTCGGCGGCGTCCACGCCACCCCGGCCGTCCCCGGCACCGCCACCACCGAGATCACCCCGGGCACCGTCTACCTGGTGGACTTCACCTCCTTCCTGAGCGACCCGCAGCACCCCGTGCTGCGCTCCCTGGAGCTCTGTGACGGACCGTCGGCCACCCTGGCGCACTACCCGGACGGCATCGTCATCACCCACGAGACCCCGGGCGGCCCGCGCTTCCTGACCGAGGGCGTCACCCGCGCCGACGGCCACTACCTGGTCCGCAACGCCTCCGACGAGATCCACGAGATGGCGCTGCAGCAGGTGCCGGACGGCACCACCGACGAGCAGCTCCAGGCGGTCTACGACGCCGTCCTCTCCGGCAACCCGCCGGCGCCCGGCCCCCAGCAGCCGATCATCGGCCTGGGCGCCATCTCCCCCGGCCGCAGCGCGCTCTACCACGCCGAGGGCCTGCCGCCCGGCACCTACGTGCTGCTCTGCTTCGTGCCGGACCACGAGAACGGTCTGCCGCACGCCTTCCTCGGAATGCACCAGGTGGTCGTGCTGTCCTGACCTCCCGTCAGCCCCCGGACCGCCCCGGCACCCGCCTCAGCCGATGCCCTGGCGATCCGGGGTGAGGGCGAACCCGCGGTCGTCCGCGTCGGCCACGTGCTGTGCCACCGCCCGCTCCAGCAGCGCCCGTTGGGCCAGCAGGGGCGGGCGGCGCCCGTCCGGGGTGATCCGCAGCAGGTCGTCCAGGGCGGCGGCCAGCCGGCGGGTCACCTGCGGCTGGCCGGCCCCGCAGATCCGGATCTCGGTGAAGGCCAGGTCCACCGTGCACTGCCAGTCCGGGATCGGCTGCACCAGCCGGACGGCGCCCTCCTTGTCCCGGTAGCGCAGCTCGCCGAACGGGTACCCGGCCAGCAGGGCCAGCAGCTGGTGGATCCGGTCCACCGCCTGCACGGCCGTGGTCGGGTCGTTGACCGCCGGGGAGAGCGCCCGGATCGCGATGTCCACCAGCTGCCGGAACCCGAAGCTGAGGTCCTGGTGCATGGTGCGGTCCACCCCGATGTTCAGCGCCCCGGCGATCCGGCGCGGCCGCGGCGCGGTGCCGCCGGAGACCACCACCGTGGGAGTGCCAGGAGCGATGAAGTCCCCGATCCGGGGCACCAAGTGGAGCACCGCGCCGTGCCGCCGGGCGATCCGCACCAGCCGCCCGAGGCTGACGTCCCGCAGCACCCCCGAGTCGCCCTGGTGCAGCAGCGTGACGGCGTCCGACGGCGGGTCCAGCCGGGGCCCGGTCTCGGGGGCCATCCAGCGGTAGGTGGTGAGCACCCCGACCGACTCCCGAGTCACCCGGTCGATCACGTGCGGGACCCGCAGCAGGCGCATGGTGGACTGCACGTAGAGCACGAACAGGCCCAGGCTCAGCAGCACCAGCAGGATCGCGACCAGGGTGGAGACCACCGGCACCGTGGTGACCTTGGTCGGGTCGGTGGTGTCGTCGTAGCCGAGCTGCACCAGCAGGGTGAAGAGGAAGGTGGCCAGGCAGGTGGAGAAGGTGGCCTTGGTGATCCGGGAGCGGACGTACAGCCGCAGCACCCGGGGGCTCATCTGACTGGCCGCCATCTGGAGCGCCACCAGCGAGATGGAGAAGACCACGCCGATGAAGGTCAGCATCGCCGAACTGACCGTGGAGACCACCGCCTTGGCCCCGCTGGCGAAGCTCAGCAGCCCCTCCGCGCTGCCGGTCTGGCTGATCTCCTCGTGCACCACCTCGGCGTCGACCCAGTTGGTGCCCAGCGCGAGCAGCACCGCCCCGACGCAGGTCACCAGCGGCACCACCCAGAAGGACTCGCGCAGGTGCTCGCGGAGCGGGGAGAGCGGCCGGTGCCGCAGGCGGCCGGGCGGCTTGGTCGGCTGACGGTCGGTCATCCGCCCACGCTAGCCCGCCCGGCGGCCCCGCCCCCGCTCAACGCGCCCGGGCTACCAGGGCAGCGACCACTCCTGCGCCTTGTTGCCGGGGGTGCAGGTCAGCATGGTGGTCTGCACCCCGGCGCCGTTGTCCGTCAGGCAGGTCTGGCCCCCGTGGTCCCGCAGGGTGTACCGCCCGGAGCCGGCCGAGACGATCGACCAGCGGTAGGTGAAGCTGAAGCCCGTGCTGAGCGAGACGGTGTACGTGCCGCCCGGGTTGAAGTCCTGCACCATCATCGGCTTGTCCAGGCTGCACGGGTGGATCTCGTACCAGCCGCCCGAGTCCGCGCCCGAGCGGACCCAGCCGTACGAGGTGGTGCCGCCGGAGACCACGGCCGCGCCGCCCTCGGGGGTGCCGGTGGACAGGCCGAGTTTGCGGCCGCTCTGCCCGTTGGTGATGGCACCCCAGCCGGTGCCGCCGCAGCCCTGCGGCGGGCCGCCCGGCTGTGTGGGCGGCGGCGTGGTCTGGGTGGGCGGCTGCGCGGTCGTGCCGCCGCCGCCGTTGTTGCCGCCGTTGCCGGAGCCGCCGGCCGCCGCACCGCCACTGGCCGACCCACCGCTCGCGGCGCCGCCGCTGCCCGAGCCGCCCCCGGCCGCACCGCCCTTGGTGGCACCGCCCGCC